>PDSD01000101.1 GCA_002748325.1 Arachnia propionica
TATGCACTCACGGGCTGCGTCTTTTCGCTCGACGCCAGCTCGACCGATCAGTTGCTGACGCAACTGACGGGTCTCGGCTGGCCGCGCGAGCGAATCATCGACCACGCCGCTAGCCGCGCAACCCAGGCGCTGCCCTGGCCGCACCCGCTGGATGAGCCACCGCTCAAACCGGCCCAATTTGCGGCGGCCCTAACCCATTTGCGAACCCAATTGGGCCTCAGCCAGCCGCAACGAGTGAGAGACCATCGCCAGCCGCTCACCCAGGCCGACCGTCGCCTACTCGACGACGTGCCGCCACACCACGGAACCTAGCGATTAAGCCTTCCGAGACTCCGAAACCTGGCCACATTTCCCTTCGTTTCTACACCTCCAATACGCCTCGCCGTCCCCGCGTTCCCCCTATTCCCAACCGTCTCGCATCACCCCAGCGAAACAGACAGCCGGCCCACCCCCAACGCGGCAACGATTTCTGTTGACTGCTCTTGAGAGACATCGAGCACCATCATGCCGGCCTCACCCTGCAGCATCCCGTCCTCGGGTGCTGGCAGTGCCACGATCAACACGCTCTTAGCGATCGGTTGGCCAGAACCCGATGGGGCCAGCGTCACCCTCGCGCCCACCTGCAGAAGTGGTTGCAGACTTGAACTCGGGATTGGCACGGGCAACAACACCCGCCCGGTCTCTGCCGCAGGCAAGCGGCGCCTCAAGAGCATCGGATCAGTAACGATACTGCCCGTAGGGATCGGAACCGTGGCGGTCTGCCCGACGATCGCAGCCAACTCCAAGACAGCAGACTCCGGCACTACCTCCGCAGGCACCCTGGTGATTTCTAGATCGCTTTCGGAGATTTGGGTACCGCCAGCGATCGGTTCGGTAGCGGTCACAACCGGAACCGTGTCGGGCGGGTCTGGCGCCAGCACCTGTAGTGAGGCATACACAGCAACCCCGGCGAGGATCGCAGCCACCCAGCGACGATGTAGCTGAATGCGTCTCGTGAGGATCGTAAGAAAGTCTTGCAGTTTCACGCAAAGGTAATAGCGCCCCGCAGCCGCCGACTGACGTTATCCACAGTGAGAATACGTGCAGGTCATTTCATCCACAGATTTTGCAGAACCTAAAGCGCCGCGCACATCGAGAAATTGCCGGAGTTGGTGACGGAACGCCAACGCGTCGAATGCGCGCCTCATTTAGGGGGCAATCTACTCCACTCGCACTATCCGCAGTCGGCCACAAGCACGTGCTGCCCTTGCGGGAAACGGGCTGGCGAGTACGGAACCACAGTTACCCTTGTCAGGCGCCCGTCGCCCAAGCGGGGG
>PDSD01000098.1 GCA_002748325.1 Arachnia propionica
AACAGGGAGTCCATTTGCGCTCGATTGGCCCCCAGAATGTCTGTATCCAGTCGGTCGCCAACAAAGATGGCCCGGGTAGCTGCGGTTCGGCGCACAGCCTCGCCCAGTAGAGGAGGGAAGGGTTTGCCTGCCACCTCCGGGGTAACTCCGGTTGCGGCAGTGACCGCAGCAACCATCGGCCCAGCCCCTGGCACGGTGCCACGTTCGGTTGGCCGGGTCTCGTCGAGGTTAGTGGCGAAATACTTGGAGCCCGCATGTATCGCGAAGCAAGCCTGCTCGATTAGGCCCCAGTTCAGGTTGGGGTGATACCCCTGGATTACGGCTGCGGGGCTATCGTCAGCCGATGTGACCGGACGCATACCCGCATACCTCACCTCCCGAATCAAGGCCTCGGTGCCAACTACGAGCACCGCACTTGACAGCGGCAACGCTCGGGCTAACATTTGTGCACCCGCTTGGGCACTGGTTACCACGTTTTCGACAGTGGCGGCGATTCCCAGTTCTACGAGGTGACTTGCGACCGTCTCCGGGGTTCGGGAAGCGTTGTTGGTCACGTATGCGAGTCGCCCGCCCGCCCGTTCGAGTTCAGCCAATGCGTCTGCTACTCCGGGTACGGCGTTTGGGCCAATGTAGATGACCCCGTCTAGGTCGAACAAGCAGGTGTCGTATTCGGATGCGAGCCACGATTGAGACATCTATTCGCTCTCCCCCGTCGGCGCCGAATCCGCTTCAGCCGCCGGGTCCCGTTCATCTGAGCCCGCTTCAGTCTGTACATCGTCTCCACGGCTGTCGGCATCCTCTCGTTCGGAGCCCTCGCCGAGTGCGGCCTGTTCAGCCCCCTCATCGGGTGTCCCCAACGCCTCTTCGGGTTCCGAATCGTCGATTTCGAGCGTCACCCCCTGGAGCTTCAACGCCCGGTCGTCAGCGTCGAGCCGGTGTTCGGGATCCAGCTCTGCGGCCTTCGCAAAGAATCGGGCCGCCCGCACAGGATCGGCGTCCTCAACTAGATCGGCGTAAGAGTAATAGAGGCGTGCCCGGGCATATGCCGGCACCTTGGTCGTTGCTTTGCGGATCGTCTCCTCCAGCAGCCGCCTAGCCTCATTCGCCTGACCTAGATCCAGCCGGGCGCCGGCGGTGACCAGGATCAGCTCCACCTCATCGTCGAGGCGCAGCCCTTTGGCTTCGGCGGCATATTGCAGCGCATTTCGTGGACGTCCGAGGGCGCGCTCGCAGTCGGCGATCACGGGTGTGTAGCCGGGGTTTCCGGTCATCCGTTTCAGTGCCCGGAACTCTCTCAGAGCCACCGTATA
>PDSD01000014.1 GCA_002748325.1 Arachnia propionica
GCCGCACCGCCCGCCTGATGTATTAGCTCGATGCCCTGAGTTAGTTCGACCTGGTAGCGCCGCACCCGGGCAGGCCCTTGCAGGTAGCGGTCGAAGGCTTCCTGTCGGTCGGCGACGTAGCCCGCTGCAATCATGGCGTCGGCTACGTGCGGGCGGCCGAGCGAGGTGGCGTTGCGGGCCTGGGCTTGCACTTGGGATACCGTCAGCGGCAGCCCCAGTTCGGTCAGCTTTTCGCAGATGCGCGGCACCCGGTTGTCGCGAGCTTCGCGGATGCGCGCCAGTTCCGCCAGCAACGGCGCATCTTCCTGGTCACACCCGTATCCCAACAGGTGCACCGAGGTGCCCTGGTATTGCGCCGAAATCTCGATTCCTGCTACCAATTCAATACCTTCGATGTCGGCTTGTTCCCGGGCAATCTCAATGCCGTCGAAGGTGTCGTGATCGGCTAACCCGATAACATCTAGCCCGGCCGCTGCTGCCGCGGTGATGAGCTCTTGCGGGCTGTCGGTGCCGTCGCTGATGTTGGAGTGGGTGTGCAGGTCGATTCTCACGTCTTCACGATAGCCTCACCTAGAATGGAGGCATGCAGCTTTCCTTCCAGCACCATTACCGTGGGACGCCAGCCGAGGTTGTGCAGCTCATGCGCAACCCTGAGTTCATTGCAGACATAGCCAAATCTGCCGGTGCGCTCGACTACAACGTTGATGTCCAAGGCGAGGTGGCAACCGTCGACATGACGGTTGCGGCACCCAAAAACGCCGCGAAACTGATCGGTGACGTGGTACGCACCCAGCAGCGCTTTCAGTGGCTAGAAAACGATGTTCCTGGCCATTACTGGGGCGTGATCGACATCACCGTCGCTGGGGCCCCCGTGACGGCGAACGCCGAGGCCCAACTACGGCCGCTGGGTTCGGCTGAAAGCGAGGCCACCTATCAAGGGCAAGCGCAGGTACGGATCCCCCTGCTTGGCAAGAAATTGGAGGCGCAAGTCGAGCCGGTCATCGCAACGGCATTCGTCGAGTTGGAACAGCGGATCAACGACTGGCTGAGCGGCGAGGCTTCCTAGCCGACATATTCGGTGACGTCGTTCCACAGCAGGTCGTGCAGCAGCAAATCCTGCACTGCTCCCTGCTCCCAGGCTTGGTCGATACTTAGCCCACGGGCAGCGGCGGCAGCCTGCGCAACGTCAGTTTTCGGGTCTTCAGTGAAGTAGGCGATGATCGCTTCCGCGTCGATCCGCGCAATCCGGCACTGGCCGTTAGCGCTTTCTGGCGCGACAGAAACCAGGTCGGCTGACACCTCAGCGACTAGCACCAGCCGGGCGCCGTAGCGCGAAAGCGCGGCAATCGAGGCCAGCACCATCGCGGCGTGTTCGGCTTCCTCTTGCTGGGCCTCGTCGTAGCCCATGGTGGCAAGCAACTCCGGGGTAACTCGATGCGCGAGGCGATATGTTAATTCGATTTTGCCGCTAATTGCTGCCAGCTCAGTTTCTTGGATCGGTACAAAGACCAAAGTTGCTTCCACGCAAGAAGTCTAAGCTCGCCTGCCTTGTCGGTTGGCCGAGACACGCACATCAACATGTGTTGTCGATCCTGAAATGGGTGTTGTCCGTTTAGGTATTTTGCTAGCCGACGTTCTTGCTGCGTGTTTAATCTCACAGCTATGACCTCGCTGACAAGGCATTCTTCTGGTACATCGCGATTGCGGCCACCGCAATTGCCACTGGCATATGGGCTCGTCGTCGCCTCGCTGGAGACCCTGGCTGGCCGCCGCCCGCTGCATCAGATCCGGCGCCACTGCGATTGGCAGGCATTTGCCCGAATCGCTGAAATCCGTGAATCCGGGCAATTCTTGGGCAGCCGAATCGGGGGAATCAGGCTGCAACAACCACTGCCGAACGTCGTGGAGGCCACCGCCCGAATCGCGCTTGGTCGACGCTGGCTAGCATGCGCGATTCGGCTGGAGGCGAAACAGCGTTGGCACTGCGCCTCGTTCGAGCTGCTAGGCCCCTAGCTGCTTCTGCCGTGGCAGACCTTGTATTTCTTCCCCGAGCCACAGTAACAAGGCTGGTTGCGCCCAATTTTCTTACCTTGCTGCTTCTGCTTCGGCTTCGACTCGACGACCTGGCCGCCCTCGGCTGGGCCGGAATAGGTGAATTCCGCCTCAGGCTTCGCGGCTGCTTCGCCTGCCGCCGCAGCAGCCGCCTTCAGCTGCGCGGCTGACTCCACCACATCGCCAGCATCGTCGATGACCGGCCCAACCTGCAGTTCCGGCTCACCAACTTCAGCATTGAACACCGTGGCCAAGGCCTGCTCAAATACCTTCGCGCAGGTAGTCCATCTCGTAGAGGTGCTCGCGCCAGTTGTGATCCATCGAGGCCATAAGAGCCTGCCGTTCGAGGTCACGCATGACGCTCTCGCCAAGCTCTTCCTCCCGGTTGGCATATGCATCCGCGACATCCTCGGTGAAGATCTCGACGAGTTCTTCGGCGGTGGGGATATCGTCTTCGATTTCGCGCAACGAAACCCCGACCGGGTAGAGCGTACGCAACTCATCGAATAGGTGATCCAGATCCCAGTCTTCGGGGATTCCGACGGTGTTAGATGAGACAACCTCAGCCACCATCGCCTCGGCTCGATTGCGCAGCTGCTCACCGATATCTGCGCCCTCAAGCAGCTGCCGCCGGTCGCGATAGATCACGTGCCGCTGCCGGTTGAGCACATCGTCATACTTCAAGACGTTCTTGCGGATCTCGAAGTTCTGGGCCTCGACCTGCTTCTGGGCTGACTCGATGGAGTTGCTGACCATCTTCTGTTCGATCGGCACTTCGTCGGGCACTTTCAACATTAGCAACGCGCGTTCCATCCGCTCCGGCGCGAACAGCCGCATCAGGTTGTCGCGCAGCGACAGGTAGAACCGGCTCTCCCCCGGGTCTCCCTGTCGGCCAGAACGGCCTCGCAGCTGGTTGTCGATGCGCCTGGACTCGTGCCGCTCCGAGCCGACGACATAGAGCCCGCCCAACTCTACGACCTCGTCGTGCTCGTCCGCGACCTGCTGTTCTAGCGCAGCCAGCGTCTCCGCCCAGGCAGCCTCGTATTCTTCGGGGGTCTCCACCGGATCTAGCCCCTGCTTGCGCAGCTGGGCATCGGCTAGGAACTCCGGGTTACCGCCCAACATGATGTCGGTACCACGACCGGCCATGTTGGTGGCCACAGTTACTGCGCCCTTGCGGCCAGCCAACGCGACGATCGACGCCTCCCTAGCATGCTGCTTGGCGTTAAGCACCTCGTGGGGAATACCGGCCTGCTTCAGCAGCTTGCTCAGCAGTTCCGACTTGGCCACCGATGCGGTACCCAGCAAGACTGGCTGGCCCGCCTCATGCCTGGCCGACACGTCCTCGATTACTGCGGCGAACTTGGCCTCTTCGGTGCGATAGATCTTGTCGGGTTCGTCGCGGCGGATCATGGGACGGTTGGTCGGGATGCAGATCACTCCCAAGCCGTAGATCTTTTGGAACTCGGATTCTTCGGTTTTCGCCGTGCCCGTCATGCCGCTGAGCTTGGCGTACATGCGGAAGTAGTTCTGCAACGTGACTGTGGCCAAGGTCTGGTTTTCGTCCTTGATCTGGACGCCTTCCTTGGCCTCCAAGGCTTGATGCAGCCCGTCGCTGTAGCGACGCCCGGCCAGGCTGCGACCGGTGTGTTCGTCAACGATCAAGATCTCGTTTTCGACCACCACGTAGTCTTTGTCCCTGGCGAACAGCTCTTTGGCCTTGATCGCGTTGTTTAGATAACCAATCAGCGGAGTGTTGGCGGCCTCGTACAGGTTGGTGATTCCCAACCGGTCCTCGACAAATTCGATGCCGGGGCCAGAAAGCGAGATGGTTCGTTTCTTCTCATCCACCTCGTAGTCTTCATCTCGGGTCATCGAGCGAACCAGCTTGGCGAACACCGGATACCACTGCTTGTTTTCCTGGGCAGCACCGGAGATGATCAGCGGCGTGCGAGCCTCGTCGATGAGGATCGAATCGACTTCGTCGACGATCGCGAAGTTGTGGCCGCGCTGCACCAGGTTCTCGCTGCTGGTGGCCATGTTGTCGCGCAGGTAATCAAAGCCAAACTCGTTGTTCGTGCCGTAGGTGATGTCGCAGGCATAGGCTTCGCGGCGCTCGGCTGGCGTCATCTGGTTGAGAATGACGCCGACGCTCATACCCAGGAAGTGATAGATCCGGCCCATCTGCTCCGACTGGTACTTAGCGAGGTAATCGTTCGTGGTCACCACGTGCACGCCCTCACCGGGCAGGGCGTTGAGATAGGCCGCCAGGACACCGACCAGGGTTTTACCTTCACCGGTTTTCATCTCGGCGATGTTTCCCTCGTGCAGGGCAACACCACCCATGATCTGCACATCGAAGTGGCGCTTCTCGAATACCCGCACCGTCGCTTCTCGCACGGCGGCAAAAGCTTCAGGTAGCAGCGAATCTAGCGTTTCGCCATCGTCCAGCCGTTGCCGGAACTCGGCGGTCTGCGATTTGAGTTCGTCGTTGCTCATCGCCTGGAAGTCGGGCTCGATGAGGTTGACCTGGTCGGCCACTTTGCGTAGCTTGCGCAACTGAGATTTGGTGCCCAGGTTGCCCAGATACTCCATGATGCCCACGGCGGTGATCCTTAAGTCAGATTTCAATAAAGACTCCCCCATGCTACCGAGGCTTCAAGCGTGGCAACAAAAGCAGTGGGGGCTGGGATTTTGCCCCAGCCCCCACGATGAGTACGCCTCACTCTACGTTCAGATGGATTACCCCATAGTTGTAGGCCTTGCGGCGGTAAACCACCGACGGTCTGCCGGTTTCCAGATCCTGGTAGAGGAAGAAGTTGTGGCCAACCAGCTCCATTTCGTCCAATGCCTGGGCCAACGTCAGTGGCGCCGAGCTGAACTCTTTCTCCTTCACCACTAGCGGGCCGTCACCGAAGACCACTAGCCCGGCTGCCGCCACGCGAGCGGGCTCCTCGGCGGGCAGCGGCGCTGCCTGCTCGGGCGTTTCTGCTGCGATTGGGGTTGGCTCAGCAATGTCGGAAAGGCGCAGCCCGCGATGGGCCTTGCGCCGATCAGATGCCCGGCGCAACTGGGTCTTGAGTCGTTCCAGGGCGCCCTCAAAGGCATCCATCTTGTCACCAGCCCGCGCTTCGGACCTGATCACCGGGCCCTTGCTGCGCAGCGTGATCTGAGCTGCGAATGCGTCGGCTCGTGACCGGTTGGCATCATTGCCGGTGAAATCAACCTCCACCCGGGAGATTTGGTCTCTCAACCTCGTCAGCTTCTCCATTCGCTGTTCTACCTGGGTTTTTAGCTTCTCGCTAACCGTGCAGTGATGTCCAGAGACGACAATGTCCATGCTTCCTCCCAGCGATTGTAGGAATATTCGAGTTTACTCCGAATAGGCTGCGGCGGGACACAGTTTTCCCGGAGCGTGTCCGATCACTGCCGCGCCATAAGGCTCGCCGCCTGCCGCTCGAAGCGCCCGGACGGCTTCGGCAAGACTGGCGCCGGTGGTGACGACGTCGTCGACGACGATCACCGGCCCACCCCAGGAGCTAGCGGTCATGGTGTGCGCTAGATTCTCGACACGCTGCTGCCGCGATAGCCCCCGCTGCCCCGCCCGGCCGTGGCGCCGCAACAACGGCGCCCAGCGGTAGCCGAGGCGGGCCGCTGCGCCCTTAGCGAGCCGCCGAGCATGGTCCACGCCTCGCTGCCGGACCATAGCGGGACGGCTGGGCATGGGAACGATGATCGCGTTGCGGGGCACCGCCAACGCTTCGATCGCCAACTGCAGCCGCGCCAGCAACAGTCGCTCGGCGTGTAGCGCAGGCCGATTCTTGTATGCGACGACCAGTCGGGAGGTTGGGGCCCGGTAGTGGTTGGCAGCCACGATCGGGATTTCGAGCCCGGGGCGGGTGACGGGCATCGGCTCTTCAGCTATTGCGGCCAGGCAGGCGGGACACAGGACCCTCGCCACAGCATCGCAGCCCAGGCAGCGGGTACCCAAGAACAACTCTGCTGCGACATCCAGCAAGTTCACCATGCCTACCATGTGAACTGCGGGCCGCGGTTTTGCCGAAATCCACAGCTCAGCCGGGGTAGCTGATGTCGGACAGCTCCAAGTCCAGTTGGGCCCACAGGTTTCGCTCGTTAGATCGCAGCACCCGATTGGCATCGTTTCGCACCGCGATCCAGTCGGGGTCAGGCCGGGGTAACGCAGTGACTTGGCTGGGCACGATGCCGACCGTTCCCAGCTCCGTCACCAATGCCCCGTCAATCGACATGCGGTAAACCGCTCTGCGGCCATCAACATCGGCGATGATCGCCAAGCTGGATTCGCTGCTCCAGTCAGCATCAAGCACCGTTACTTGCTTCGCCGCAATTCCCGGGGTCAGCTCTCGCCAGTCTCTAATAGCCAGGTTGGTGCCGACAGCCAATGTGGCGATACCTAGCTGCCCCTCTTGTGACACGCTGACGACCTGCGTGCCGCTGGGCGAGACCGCCATCACGGTTGTTTTCCCGGGAATCCCGTTCAGCGCCGTGGTGGTGAAATCGCCTTGGCTGTCGGCCCGCAATAACTGGCTGGCACCGGTTTCAGCTACGCCTAGGGCATAGGCATAGCCGTTGGCGAAATGCAGATGCGAAAGACTGCCAATCCCGGGAGCTACCGGGGTGACCTGGCCATTCATCGGGCCGATCAGCACGAAGCTGCGATTGTCATCAATTATCGCCACGGCCGAGGCATCAATAGCTACGGCGATCTCGGAACTGCGGTAGCTAACTAGCGAGGAGATCGGGAGAAACGAACCGGTCGACGTCACGCGCCCAGCGATCGATGCGCGCACTGCGAACAGGTCGGCGGCCCCGGCGCGTGATAACGCCTGGTAGCCCTGCTGCGACGCTAGCTTCAGCACTCCCTCGGCGTTTTGTCCCGGCAGATCGTAGGGTTCTGCATCGACGAACAACCGCAGGCCGGTCACGCCGGAGAACGCCGAGAGCGACCACAACAATTGGGCTGCCAATTGGCGTCTGCGGTCGGGCGGCACGTCGTCGCTTAAACCTGTGAGGTATACCTGCGCGGTTCCTTGCGAGTCGATGCTGGCACCTTCGGCTGCCAGGGCAACGCCACTTGGTATCGCGTTGTGGGCTACCAAGGCAGCAGCGGCGCCGGGACCCTGGAGTTGCAGTTCCACCAGCCGACTGGGAGTAACCAGCCGCTCCGGAATGTGGATCAGATCCGGCAGCACATACGAGCCTGAATAGGACATGAAATAGGTGGGGAAATGCGAGTAGAACCGCTCGAAGATGTAGCGCGAAACTAACAATCCCTCGGGTGGTTTGTTGATCCGCCATTGGCCGTCTTCTATCGCTAGCTCGAACTCCACGCTCAGTTGCGCCGGGGATGCCTGGTACCGGCCCGAGCTGTCGACGATCCCAAGCTGGCTGCCGGAAAGCGTCACCGTGCTTGGTTCTTCCTCCTCGGCTAGGACCTGGCCATCGTAGATGCGCACCTCAAGTTCGGGTTGCCACTGCACAGCTGCCTGGTTGGTCAGGTACTTCCTGGCCACCGCATAGTTGGAATCCGGGTCGGCCATGGCCTGCAGGAATCCCTCCACGAGCGCAACCGGATCCACATCCTGTGACGGGGGCTCCGGGGCGAACTCAACTCCGCGCGGCGCAGCTTCGATCGGGATTTCTTCCACCGGGCCGGTGTCTGGAATGGTGGTGCAGGCCGACAGTGCCAGCATCGCCAATAACAGCACACTTATGAGTCGTTTCATGATTGCGCCTCACTAGCCGCGGGTTTGTCACCTGAGCGCAAGCGTTGGGGGAACTGGACTTGGAAGCGAGCTCCTTGGTCGGGTTGGCCTTCGGCCAAGATCTTGCCACCATGCAGTCTGGCGTCTTCTTGCGCGATAGAAAGCCCTAGGCCGCTGCCGCCGACGACCCTGGTTCGGGACGGATCGGCCCGCCAGAACCGTTCAAACACATGCTCGGCCTGCTCTTCGTCGAAGCCAACGCCCTGATCGATGACCTCGATGCTCACCTCGTCGTCTGCTGCCGCTACCTTGACGGTGATTGGCTTGCCTTCGGCGTGCTCGATGGCGTTGGTGAGCAGGTTGCGCACAATGCGTCGAATTCGTCGTCGATCCACGCGGGCTGTCACCTCGGACTCTGCCTGTAGCTCGATGCTGGTGCCCAGCTTGGCCGCGAACGAGTTTTGGGCGGAGATCTCCCCAGCAACTAGGTCGACAACGTCGGTTCGTTCCAGCGTCAGCACGGCCGCGCCCGCGTCGAACCGGGAAATCTCTAATAGATCGGCCAGCAGCTCGTCGAATCGATCGATCTCGTCGCTCATCAGCTCGGCGGTACGGGCGGCCTGCGGGGCGAAGCTGGCTCGCTCACCGTAGAGCAGGTCGGCGGCCATCTTGATCGTTGTCATCGGAGTGCGCAACTCATGTGAGACGTCGCTGACGAAACGGCGTTCCAGCTGCGACAGCTGTTCCAGCTGATGGATTCGCGCCTGCAGATCCTCGGCCATCACATTCATCGAATCGGCCAGCATTGCGATCTCGTCGGAGCCCTTCACAACCATACGTTCGTCCAGATCACCGGAGGCAAGCCGCAGCGCGGTCTGGCTGGCTCGTCTGACTGGCCGCACGATCTGGACGGTGACCAGGTAGGACACCAGCGCCAATGCGAGCAACAAAATGGCGCCGGTTGACACGATGGCTTCCCGGATGTGCTGCAGCGTTTCGACCTCG
>PDSD01000015.1 GCA_002748325.1 Arachnia propionica
CCCGTCGATCTCCGGGTCGATCTTCTACATGGTCAACCACGGCTTCTCGACCGCGGCGCTGTTCCTGGTAGTCGGCTACCTGATCGCGCGGCGCGGCCGAGCCGACGTCGACGCCTTCGGTGGTGTGCAGAAGGTTGCCCCGATGACAGCCGGGTTCCTACTCTTCGCCGCGCTATCCGCGCTGGCGCTGCCTGGTATGGGCAGCTTCATTGGCGAGTTCCTGGTGATGGCCGGCGCCTGGCAGCGGTACCCGATCATGACCGCAGTGATCGCACTGGGCATCGTGCTGGCAGCGGTGTACGCGCTGACGCTGTATCAGCGCACCATGACCGGGCCGGTGACGGAGCAAACCCAAGAACACATCACCTCGGACCTTGGGTTGCGCGAAAAGGTCGCCATAGTGCCGCTGATGGTACTGCTGTTGTGGCTGGGGCTTTGGCCCGCGCCGCTGCTACAGGTCGCCGACGAGGCAGCCAGCAGCGCGATGACTGCGGCGGGTTCGGCCGATCCGGCCCCGATGATTGAGGAAGGCAACTGATGAGCACCATCCTTGAAATCACTGCGCCGAGCCTGGACTGGGTGCTGCTGGCACCCATGATCGTGCTGTTCACGGGCGCGACGCTGGGGCTGCTGGTCGAGGCCTTCGCGCCGCAACAGCTGCGGTTTAGCCTGCAATCCGTGCTGGCCGGGCTGGTTGTGCTGACCGCGTTGGGTGCGCAGGTCAACAACTGGACCGACTTCACCCCGTCGCTGCAGGCCGAGGGAGCCATCGCCCTAGATGGCCCCGCCTACCTGTTCTCCATCATCATCCTGACCTTCGGCTTGGGTGGCGTGGCGCTGTTCGCCGAACGAGAACTAGGCGCCGGACTGTCTGCCTTCGCATCGTCGGTCGCCACCGTGCCAGGTTCGCCGCTGGAACGCCAAGCCGAACAGCAACGTCGGGAAAACACCGAGGTGTTCCCGCTACTGCTGTTCTCACTGCTAGGCATGCTGATGTTCGTCTCGGCGAACAACCTGCTAGTGATGTTTGTGGCGCTGGAGATTTTCTCGCTGCCGCTATACCTACTTACCGGCATGGCTCGCCGCCGCAGGCTGCTCAGCCAGGAGGGGGCGCTCAAGTACTTCCTGCTGGGCGCGATGGCCTCGGCCATGTTCCTATTCGGCAGTGCCCTAGCCTACGGCTACTCCGGCGGCCTGAGCCTGGGCGGCATCGCCGATGCGTTGCAGGCGGGCGATCAGTCCTATGTGGTGTTGCTGGCATCGATGCTGCTGCTGTCGGTGGGCTTGCTGTTCAAGTTGGGCGCGGTGCCGTTCCACTCGTGGGCCCCGGACGCCTACACCGGGGCGCCAACCCCGGTCACCGCGTTCATGGCGGCTGCCACCAAGACGGCCGCCGTGGCCGGGTTGCTGCGAGTGTTCTTCGTGGCCCTCGGCGGGGCTCGCTGGGACTGGCAGCCGGTGTTCGCCGTGCTTGCCGTGATCACGATGCTGGTTGGTGCCGCAGTGGCGCTGCGGCAGACCGACGTGAAACGCCTGCTGGCCTACTCGTCGATCGCGCATGCCGGCTTCCTGTTGGTCGGCGTGGTTGGCACGAGCATCGTCGGCATCTCGACGATCGGCGCCATCGGCTTCTACATGTTGGCTTATGGGCTGGCCACCTTCGGTGCGTTCACCATTGTGATGATGGTGCGGCGCGCTGGTGGCGAGGCCACCGACATCGAGTCCTGGAACGGGCTGGGCCGCCGCCATCCCTGGCTGGCTGCCGCCATGACCCTGTTCCTGCTGAGCTTCGCGGGCATCCCGCTGACGGCCGGATTCGTCGGCAAGCTCGTGGTGTTCGCCACGGCCTGGGTCGGCGGTTTTGGCTGGCTGGTGCTGATCGCGGTGTTCATGAGCGTCGTCGCCGCCTTCCTGTATCTCAAGCTCGTGGTTGCCATGTGGTTCGCCGAGCCAGACCCGGATCAGGCTGGCGAGGTGGCCGTTTCGTCGCTGTGGGCGTGGAGTGTACTGGTAGTGTGCGTGATTGGCACCGTGGTACTCGGCATCCTGCCTGGTGCTGTCCTTGGCCTGGGTGCTCAGACGGGATTGTTCATCCGCTGACGTGAATACTGACACACTCGCCTCGCTGCAGGAACGGTTTGAAGCAGAGTTGCTGACCGCGGCCACCTCTGGCCTGCCCTTCGTGACCGAGGCCGCCCAGCACATCACTGCGGCCGGCGGCAAGCGCTTCCGGCCGATGCTGGTGTTTCTCGCTTCGCAGTTCGGCGGCGAGGTCGACGAGGATCGGCTGCTCACCGCCGCGTTGGCGATGGAGTTGACCCATGTCGCCAGCCTGTACCACGACGACGTCATGGACGAGGCCGAGCTTAGGCGCGCGACGCCGTCGGCAAACGCCCGCTGGGGCAATCTGATCGCAATTCTGGTCGGCGACTTCTTGTTTGCCCGGGCCTCCCGGGCCGTCGCTGAACTGGGCCAGGAGTATTTGGCGTTGCAGGCCGAGACCTTCGCGCGCCTAGTCGAGGGCCAGATTCAGGAGACCGTTGGCCCTAGTGAGGGCGAGGATCCAACCGCCCACTACCTGCAGGTGCTGGCGGACAAGACCGGCTCGCTGATCTCGGCCTCGGCCCAATATGGGGCAATGGTGGCCGGCGCCACCGATGAGGTGCGGGCTGCGCTGGCTGCCTACGGCGAAGAGGTCGGCATCATCTTCCAGATCAGCGACGACCTGATCGACATCGTCTCCACCAAGACCGGCAAGACGCCCGGCACCGATCTGCGCGAGGGGGTGGCGACGCTGCCGACGCTGCTGCTGGCCGCCTCGCAGGATCCCGCCGATGCCGAACTGCAGGCATTGATCGCCAGCGACCTAACAGACCAGGCCAAGCTGGATCGGGCACTGGAGTTGCTGCGGCAGCATCGGGTCATCGACGAGACCCGGGCCGAGCTGCACCGCCGCGCCGATGTCGCCCGCGGGCACCTGCGGCCGTTGCCCGCGGGTGAGGCCAAGGACCTGCTGCTGCAGGTCTGCGACCAGCTCGTCGACCGCGCGACCTAGCCGACCGGGCCAGCCAGGTGCGCCCGCGGCTGGGTGCTACCAGATCTTGACGCGCTGATCGGCATCGAGCCACAGCCCATCGCCGGGGGTAACGCCGAACGCCGCATGGAATGCGGTTAGGTTGCGCACAATCTGATTGCAGCGGAACTCATCGGGCGAATGCGGATCGACCGCCAACAGCTGTTTGGTCAGCTCGGGCCGCCGTTTGCTGCGCCAAGACGAAGCCCAACCGAAGAAGAACCGCTGCGCCGGGGTGAGGCCATCAATTGCCTCGCCGTCGGGGTCGCCGCCAGCCAGCAGCCAAGCTCGATAGGCGATGTCGATGCCGCCCAGATCGCCGATGTTTTCGCCGATGGTGAGCTTGCCGTTTACCGTCAAACCGTCCGCGCCGTCCGGGGACAGCACGTCGTATTGCGCCACCAGCGCCCCGGTGCGTTCCTCGAATGCGGCCCGGTCGGCCTCGGTCCACCAATCGCGCAACCGGCCGTCGCCGTCACAGGTGGAGCCTTGGTCGTCGAAGCCGTGGCCGATCTCGTGGCCGATGATCGCGCCGATACCGCCGTAGTTGACCGCGTCGTCGGCTGCCAGATTGAAAAACGGCGGCTGCAGGATCGCGGCCGGGAACACGATTTCGTTGCGCAGCGGATGGTAATAGGCGTTCACGGTTTGCGGGTACATCTGCCACTCGAGCGGATCCACCGGCTTGCCGACCTTGCCAATCGCGTCGTCGAAGTGGAAGGCGCTGACCGCCAGCGCGTTGCCCACCAGGTCGTCGGGGCTGACCGATAGCGCGGAGTAGTCCTTCCACTTGTCCGGGTAGCCGATCTTTGGGGTGAATTTGGCCAGCTTGGCCAGCGCCTCGGCGCGCGTTTCGTCGGTCATCCAGTCCAGGGCAGAGATGGAGTCGTGGTAGGCGGCCAGCAGGTTTGCGACCAGTTTGTCCATCGCCTGCTTGGCCTCGGGCGGAAAGTGGCGCTCGACGTAGAGCTTGCCGACGGCCTCGCCCATGGCGTCCTCGGCGAAGCTCACCGCCCGCTTCCAGCGCGGGCGCAGCTCCTGGGTGCCCTGCAGGGTGCGCCCGTAGAAGTCGAAGGTGGCCTCGACGAAGTCGCTTGACAGCAGCCGCGCCAGCCCGGCAATGGCCTTCCACCTAGCCCAGGCCCGCCAGTGTTCCATCGGGGCCGTGGCGACCAAGTCGGCGGCTCCGGTCATGAAGGACGGCTGGGTGATGACCAGCTTGGCTGCCTTGGCCGCTGGGATCTGGGCGGCGGCCAGGAAGGCGTCCCAGTCGAAGCCCGGGGCCGTGGCGGTGAACTCGTCCCAGGCCATCGGGTTGTAGGCCTGGCGCAGGTCGCGGGCACGCACCCGATCCCAGTGGTGGAAGGCGATCTTTGTCTCCAGCTCGAAGGTCCAATCCGCCTGCTGCTGGGCGTCGCTGCGGCCCGCCAACTCGAACATGCGCCGCAGGTGCTCGCGATAGGCCTGGCGAATCTCGGCGTGCTCGTCGTCGCGATAGTAGGCCTCGTCGGGCAGGCCAAGGCCGTCCTGGCTGCTGAACAGGATCGAGTGTGATGGTTCCCCCGGGTCGGCCTCCTGGTCAAGGTCCACCAGCCCTGGCAGGCCGTGGCGCAGCGCCCAGCCCAGATATTCGGCTAGTGCTGCCGTGTCGTCGATGGCGTCGATGCGCTGCAGAATTGGTTGCAGCCCGGCCACCCCCAGTTCTTCGGCGCTGGCCTCGTCCAGGAAGCAGCGGTACAAGGCGGCGACTTTGCCGGACTCGGTAGTGACATCTACCGACAGGGATTCGATGATCTCGCGTACGTGAGCTTCGGCGTTGTCGCTGAGTTCTACCGAGGCGCCAGCAGAGGAGCGGTCGGCGGCGATCTCGGCAGTTGCTAGCCAGCCGCCGTTGACGTGGCGAAACAGGTCGTCGACCGGGGAAAAGGCGGGATCTACATAGTCCAAGTTAAGTCCAGGCATGCAGCCAACCTTAGCCGGTTTCTTGCAGCCCGAAGGCCAGGAATTTAGCCGACGGTCCAGGTGTCTGGCCCGGCCAGAACCGCAGCCAAAGCGCGCTCCGGGTCGCTGGCCGCATAGTCGGCTACCTGCGAGCGGAGCAGGTCGTCGTAGCTGGGGCGCGCCACCCGGCGGAAAATGCCCATCGGGGTGTGCGGCTGCTCCGGGGCGCCGGTGAGCCGCGAAAGCGCGAACGCCAAGGCCGGGTCGCTGCGGGTCTCGTCGTGAACCACGATGTCGGCCGGAGCTACGTCCGCAGTGCTCGCCACCTGCAGCCCGGCGGCCGTGTTGATCACGCAGTACTGACCGTCGGCGCCGAACACCACCGGCTCTTGGTCGCGAAGTGGTATCACCGAGTCGGTTGCTGCCGGGCCCTTGTAGCCCTCGAAAGCGTTGTCGTTGAAGATCGGGCAGTTCTGATAGATCTCGACCAGGGCCGCCCCCCGGTGGTTGGCGGCGGCCGTCAGGATCTCGGTGAGGCCCTTGCGGTCCGAATCAACAGCCCGGGCCACGAAACTGGCCTCGGCGCCCAGCGCCAACGAGACCGGGTTGAACGGGGTGTCCAGTGAGCCGTACGGGCTCGACTTGGTGATCTTCCCCGCCTCGGAGGTGGGTGAGTACTGGCCCTTGGTCAGCCCGTAGATGCGGTTGTTGAACAACAAGATGGTGAGGTTGACGTTGCGGCGCAGCGCGTGGATCAAATGGTTGCCGCCGATGGACAGCGCATCGCCGTCACCGGTCACCACCCACACACTCAGGTCGTCGCGGGTCGCCGCGATGCCGGTGGCGATGGCCGGGGCGCGGCCGTGGATCGAGTGCAGGCCGTAGCTGTTGACGTAGTAGGGGAACCGCGACGAGCAGCCGATGCCAGACACCACGACGGTGTTCTCCCGCTTGATCCCCAGGTCGGCCAACATCTGCTGGAACGTCGAAAGGATCACGTAGTCGCCGCAACCGGGGCACCAGCGCACCTCCTGGTCGCTGGTGAAGTCCTTGCGCTTCAGCGGCTCCACCGCCAGTGGCACGCCAAGCAGGCCAGAACGCTCACTCATGCTTGCGGCCCTTTCAACTCGTTGCTCACCCGCGTTATCTCGGCGGCCAGGTCGGCCACCGACAGCGGCAGGCCGCGGACCCGCTGGTAGCTGACCACGTCCACCAGGTAGTGGGCGCGCAGCAGCATCGCCAGCTGGCCGCGGTTTAGCTCGGGCACCAGCACCTTGTCGTAGCGTCGCAGCACCTCACCGGTGTTGGCGGGCATCGGGTTGAGGTGGCGCAGGTGGGCCGTCGCCACGTCATGGCCAGCCTCGCGCAGTTGCCGCGCCGCCGTCGCGATAGCCCCGTAGGTGGAGCCCCAGCCGAGCACCAGCAGCCGGGCGTTGCCGCTTGGGTCGGTTACCTGCAGTTCGCCGATGCTGCCCGCGATGCCGGCGACCTTCGCCGCGCGGGTGGCCACCATGCAGAAGTGCCGGGGACGGCCATCGTTCGCGCCAGGGTGCCCGGGTCGCGCTGATACGGGTGGTAGCCGTCGGCTGGGGCCTGGGTGAGGTAGCCGGTCTCGATCGGGGCGAGGTCGGCCAGGTCGGGGATCCGCCACGGTTCGGCGGCGTTGGCCAGGTAGCCATCGGAGAGCATGATCACCGGCGTGCGGTAGGTGACCGCGATCCGGCAGGCCTCAAGTGCGGTATCGAAACAGTCGGTCGCCGACTTGGCGGCTACGACCGGCACCGGCGATTCGCCGTTGCGGCCGTAGCAGGCCTGCAGCAGGTCTGCCTGTTCGGTTTTGGTGGGCAGTCCGGTTGACGGCCCGGCGCGCTGCACGTCGACCACGACCAGCGGCAGCTCGGCCGCCACCGCGAGCCCGATGGTCTCCATCTTGAGTGTCATGCCTGGCCCGGACGTGGTGGTCACCCCAAGCGAGCCCGCGAACGAGGCGCCCAGGG
Organism: Arachnia propionica; assembly: GCA_002748325.1. Classification (GTDB taxonomy): domain Bacteria; phylum Actinomycetota; class Actinomycetes; order Propionibacteriales; family Propionibacteriaceae; genus Arachnia; species Arachnia propionica_A. Next base: position 7,012 of record PDSD01000015.1, read on the forward strand.
CGGCACCTACACCGGCGATCTCATCCTCGGCCTGGAAGGTGAGCACGCCCAGGTCCTTTCGCGCGGCCAGCTCGTGCAGGATGTCGGAGGCGGGCGTGATCGGATAAGAGCCCAGAAACAGTTGCAGTCCGGCTTGGTGGGCGCCGACGATCAGGCCGTAGGCCGTCGCGGTGTTGCCGGTGATCTGGCGGTAGGTGCCGGGCGGCAACGCGGCG
>PDSD01000104.1 GCA_002748325.1 Arachnia propionica
TGCCCGGTTCACTGGCCTCCTGGTGTCGGTCGTGGTCTTCGGGCTCGTCATGTGGGCCGCATATCTGGCGCTGTCTGGCGTTGATCTCAGCGAGAAGCTGGTTTGGTTCCGCTCGCTCGGTGCCTACTATGCGCTCGACCTGGACGGCATGAGCCTCGTGATGGTTGCCCTGACAGCGGCGCTCACCCCAACCGTGTTGGTCGCCGAATGGTATGTGACGAGCCAGCGGGGCAGCGAAGGCGCGAAGTGGTCGACCAAAACCTTCTTCGCCCTGGTTTTGGCTCTTGAGAGCCTCTCGCTGTTCGTGTTCTTGGCAGCGGACGTGTTGCTGTTCTACCTGTTCTTCGAAGCAACGCTGATACCGATGTATTTCCTCATCGCGGGCTGGGGCGGGCCGGACCGCGCCAAGGCTGCGATGAAGTTCCTGATTTACTCGCTGGCTGGCGGCCTGATCATGCTGGTCGCGGTGGCGGGCCTGTATGCGGTGTCTGCTGACGCGGGCGACCCGTCCTACCTAGTCAGCGACCTGGCTGCCTTGAATATTTCGGGAACCACCGGGCAATGGCTGTTTGTGGGCTTCTTCATCGCGTTCGCGATCAAGGCGCCGATGGTGCCGGTGCATACCTGGCTTCCGGACACCGCCCAGCAGGCGACGCCGGGTGCGTCGACGATGCTCGTCGGCATTCTCGACAAGATCGGCACGTTTGGAATGGTGCGCTTCTGCCTCGGGATCTTCCCCGATGCCAGCAAGTGGGCCACGCCCGTCGTGTTGGGTCTGGCGCTGCTGTCGATCATTTGGGGCGGTTTGATGGCCATAGGGTCAAAGAATCTGCTGCGCCTGATCGCCTACACGTCGGTGAGCCACTTCGGGTTCATGGTGTTTGGCATCTTCGCCATGACGTCCGTCTCGATGAACGGTTCGATCTTCTACATGGTGAACCATGGCTTCTCGACCGCAGCGCTCTTCTTGGGCGTCGGATTCATCATCATTCGGCGCGGCTCTGCCGAGATCACCGATTTCGGTGGCGTGCAGAAGGTGGCGCCGGTGTTGGCGGGCATGTTCCTGGTTTCCGGGCTCTCCGGTTTGGCGCTGCCCGGCATGGGTTCTTTCGTCAGCGAGTTCATGGTGATGAGCGGCTCCTGGCAGCGGTACCCGTGGCTGACAGCCGTTGCCACGCTCGGCACGGTGCTCGCCGCGCTATACATCCTGCTCATGTACAAGCGGACGATGACCGGGACCGCCCCCAAGCAGGTCGCGGAACGCTTCA
>PDSD01000016.1 GCA_002748325.1 Arachnia propionica
CGTAGGAACGGCTGGGTGTCGGCCAACGGGTTCGCCAACCGCACCACGTCGCGGCGCGGGTCGTCATCGGCGAGCTGCAGCTGGTCTAGCTCCTGGGTGGAAATGAGCGGCAGGCTAAGAACCTCGGTGAAGCCGAGATCAGCCTGTGCGTTCAGGACCGTGCGCCGCCCCAGCTGCGCCTTGGTCAGGCCGCGGCCGCCGACGGGTCGGGGCAACCGCAACTCGATCGAGTTGTAGTCGATCTTGCGGCCGATTTCTTCCACGATGTCGTACGGGTCGCGCAGGTCGCTGCGCCAGCTCGGAATAGCCAGCTCCAGCCAGCCATCGGCCGCAGTTACCTTGACGCCGCCTGCGGTCAGGATCCGCATGATCTGCTCCTGGCTCACCTCGGTGCCCAGCACCTGTGATGCCAGCTCGGAGCGCACCCGCAGCTGGTGCGGCTTGGGCGGCTGCCCCACAACGGTGTATTCGGCCTTCACCACGCCGCCGCCGTGTTGGGCCATCAGCTCGGCGGCCCGACGGGCGGTCGCGTAGCAGACCCTTGGGTCCACCTGGCGCTCGAAGCGCTTGGAGGATTCCGAGGGCAGCCCGTGGCGACGGAAGGTGCGCGAGATGCTCGCGGCATCGAAGTGGGCGGCCTCCAGCACGACCGTCGAGGTGGCCGCAGTCACCTCGGTAGATTCGCCGCCCATCACCCCAGCCAGTCCGATGGGGCCGGAATCGTCGGTGATCAGCAGGTCGTCGGCGGCCAGCTTGCGCAGCGAGCCGTCGAGGGTTCGCAGCTCTTCGCCCGCCTCGGCCAGCCGTACCCGGATCGGCCCGCTGAGTTTCGCGCCGTCGTAGGCGTGCAGCGGCTGCCCGGACTCCAGCATGACGTAGTTGGTGACGTCGACGGCGAGCGAGATCGAGCGCACGGGCCACGAACACGTCGCAGCGGTCGCTTAGCAGCTCCACCGGGTACCCGGCGGAGCTCTCGGCGGGCAGCGCTAGGCCGTAAGGATCGGCGTAGTCGATGCCGTGCATGATGGCGGCCTCGCGGGCTAGCCCCCGCATCGACAGGCAGTAGCCAAGGTCCGGGGTGACATCGAGCGTCAACACGTCGTCGCGCGACCACAGCAGCTCGGTGGCCAGATCCCCCGGCTTTGGCCCGGCGGACAGCACCATGATGCCGTCGTGATCCTCGCCCAGGCCAAGCTCCAGCTCCGAGCAGATCATGCCGTCGGAGATGTGGCCGTAGGTCTTGCGGGCCGAGATCTCGAAGTCGCCGGGCAGCACGCAGCCAGGCAGCGCCACGACCACCAGGTCGCCGGGCTCGAAGTTGTGGGCCCCGCAGACGATGCCGCGAGAGGCAGGCACCTCGTCGGTTGCCGGATCGTTGTGCTCCACGCCGACATCGACGCGGCAGTAGTGAATGGTCTTGCCGTTTTTCTGCGCTTCGTCGGTCTTGGACAGCACCCGGCCGACCACCAGCGGGCCGGAGACCGTCGGCCCGGTCTCTTCGATGGCTTCAACGGTCAGCCCGAGGCCGGTGAACATTTCGGCGACGCTGGCGGTGGTGGCCGCTCCCGGCAGCTCCACCAGCTCTCGCAGCCAAGTCATGGGAACCTTCATCGGGCATCTCCTAAGAATGAACGGCTGAATCGGATGTCGCCCTCGACGAAGTCGCGCAGGTCGGGCGCGCCGGTGCGGAACATGACAGTGCGGTCCACGCCGATACCGAAGGCGAAGCCGGAGTATTCATCCGGGTCGATGCCGCAGGCGCGCAGCACCCGCGGGTTGACCACGCCGCAGCCGACCCACTCGATCCAGCCTTCGTTGCGGCAGGTGCGGCAATCCAGCTCCGGGTTGCCGACGGATTCGCCGCGGCAGACGAAGCACTGGATGTCGACCTCAGCGCTGGGCTCGGTGAACGGGAAGAAGTGCGGGCGCATCCGGGTCTTGACGTCACCGAACAGGCTGCGGGCCACGTGATCCAGGGTGCCGCGCAGGTCGGCCATGGTGATGCCGCGGTCTACGACCAGCCCCTCTAGCTGGTGGAACACCGGCAGGTGAGTGGCGTCGTATTCGTCGGCCCGGAACACCTTGCCCGGGCTGACCACGTACAGCGGCACGCCGCGGGTAAGCAGCTGCCGGATCTGCACCGGCGAGGTTTGGGTGCGCAGCAGCACGCCGCTGGCGGGCGGGTCGATCCACAGGGTGTCTTGCAGCGCCCGGGCCGGGTGATCCGGCGCCAGGTTCAGCGCATCGAAGTTGTACCACTCGGCCTCGACCTCCGGGCCTTCGGCGACCTCCCAGCCAATGCTGACGAAGATGTCGACGAGATCGTCGGTGATCCGGGTGATGGGGTGCAGCGCGCCCTGCGGCCCGGTGGTCACCGGCAGCGTCACGTCAACGCGTTCGGCCACCAGCGCGGCCTCCAGTTCCAGGGCGTCGAGTTCGGTTTGGCGCGCCGCGATCGCCTGGTTCAGCTGGCCACGGGCCTTGCCGACCCTAGCACCGGCCTCCTTGCGGGCCGACGGCGGCAGTGCGCCAATCTCCCGGTTTGCCAGCGCCAGCGGTGAGCGGTCGCCTGCGTGTTCCAGCCGCACCTGCTTCAGTTCGGCGGTGCTGGCTGCAGCCGCGACGGCGGCCAACCCGGCCGCCAGGTTTGCTGCCACCGTCTCGGCGGATAGGGCCGAGGGCGGCTTGGGGTCGTAGTTGTCGTTAGGGCCCGACATGGGCACTCCTTTCCCGACGTTGCGAAACCGAACTTTGGTAAAGACAGATTGCGGCCGCGCTGGCCAGATTGAGGCTTTCGGCGGCACCCGGCATGGGAATCGCGACCGTCTGGTCGGCCAGCGAAGCATCGGCCGCTGGCAGCCCCCACGCCTCGTTGCCGAACAGCCAGGCGGTCGGCTTGGCCAGGGTGCCGTCTTGGGTCAGGGCGACGATGGATTCCCCATCGGCCTCGGCTGCCAGCAGTTGCAGGCCGCGGGCCTTGAGCTGTTCGACGAGCCGCACCAGTTCGACGCCGGTAAAGACCGGCAGGTGGAAGATGCTGCCCATGCTGGCGCGCACCGTCTTGGGGTTGTACAGCTCCACCGAGCCGGTCGTGAGGATCACCGCATCGGCCCCGAACGCGTCGGCGTCCCGGATGATCGTTCCCGCGTTGCCGGGGTCGCGCACCTGGGCGCAGACCACCACGAGCCGGGCGCCGGCCAGGGCATCCCAGCTGGCTGCGGGCTGGCGGCAGACCGCCACAATCCCCTGCGGCTGGACGGTGTCGCTGAGCTGGCGCAACTGGGGCGGCGTGGCGTAAACCACCTCGACATCGCCCGGCTCTGGCAGAGCCTGGTGTTCCTTGGCGACGGCAACCAGGGCGCTAAAAGCGCCGGGATCGTTGACGGCCAGGTCGGCCAGGATCTTGCGATCCACCTGCACCCCGGCGTTGCGCAGGCCGTTGATCAGCCGGTTGTAGGTCATGCCCTCAGCGCGGGCAGCGGCATTGATCCGCTGGATCCACAGCGCCCGGAACTCGCCCTTCTTGGCGCGACGGTCGCGGTAGGAATAGGTGGCCGAGTGCAGCACCTGCTCCTTGGCTTTGCGGTACAGCCGCGAGCGCTGCCCCCGATAGCCTGAGGCTTGCTCGAGGACGGAGCGACGCTTCTTCATCGCATTCACAGAACGCTTAACGCGTGCCATGGTGACTCCTTGGGTTGGGCCGGGTTATTCCCGGCAAGTTCTGTATGGACTGGGGTGGCTCAGCGGCCCTTGTGCTTGCCAAGCAGGCGCTTGGCCTGGCCCACGTTGCCGTCAGCCATCGTCACGTTGCCCTTGAGGCGGCGGGTGCGCCGCGAGCTCTTATGTTCGTTGAGGTGGCCAAGATTGGCCTGGCGATGCATCAGCTTGCCCGTGCCGGTCTTCTTGAACCGTTTTTTGGCGCCAGAATGCGTCTTCATTTTCGGCATTTCGACGTACTCGCTTTCTCTTGGTTGACCGTTTACAGGTCAATGTCAGGGTCCATATTGTCTGCTGGACCACGCTTTTTCTTACCGGCCCTCGCGGTCGAGGCCCGATGTTCGGCCTCCTCCGCGCGTTCGGCCTCAGCATCGGCCTTGCGTGCCGCCATCCGCCGGTCGCGAGCGGCGGCCATCTCAGCCTTTGCCTCAGTCTTCTTCTTGGTTGATCCCAGCACCATCACCATGTTGCGGCCATCCTGCTTGGGCATCGATTCAACGAAGCCGTATTCGGCCACATCATCAGCCAGCCGCCGCAGCAGTTCAGCGCCCAGTTCGGGGCGGGACTGTTCCCGGCCGCGGAACATGATCGTGATCTTGACCTTGTCGCCAGCCTTCAAGAACCGGACTACGTGGCCTTTCTTGGTCTCGTAGTCATGGTCGTCGATTTTGAGGCGAAGCTTCATCTCTTTGATGACGGTGTTTGACTGATTACGGCGGGCGTCACGGGCCTTCTGGGCGGCCTCGTACTTGAACTTGCCGTAGTCCATCAGCTTGCACACCGGCGGGCGCGCTTGCGGCGCAACCTCCACCAGATCCAGGTCGCTTTCGGCGGCTAGGCGAAGCGCGTCCTCCACGCGAACGATGCCAACTTGTTCGCCGTTGGGGCCGACGAGTCGGACTTCGGGTACTCGGATGCGGTCGTTGATCCTCGGTTCTGCGCTGATGTTGCCTCCAGGTCTTGTCTTAGCAGCGGGCAATCAAAAAGGCTTTTGCACAACGCAAAAGCCTGGTATGCCCGGATTCGGGCAGTGACCCGGCAGCCAGTAGCCGCGCGGGTGGGAAGTCAGGCTTCCACTTGCGCAATCACCTAGGTGATCAATCCAACGCCTAAGTGTAGTGCACCGGGCTGCGTGAACAAAACCACACCGGGCGCCTACGGCAGCCTAGCTGGCGCTGCCGCGAACAGCAGCGAGCATGTGGGACAATTACGGCATGGATATCCTACTGTTGATCACCGTCGGATTGATGATGCTGATCTTTGCCGTCTCGGCTGGCATCTGGGCCCGGTATCAAGGAGTCAAGATCATACTCATCGGGCTCGGCTGGACGCTGATCCCGCTGGCGCTATACCTCATCGGGATCTCGCGGCTCTTGGGCGATGGCGTGGCTGCGGTGATTAAGTGGGCCAACGAGACCAGCTTGGATACGACGATGATCTGGGGTATCAGCCTGTTGGCCACGGCTTTGATGTTCCTGATCGTCGGCAAGTTCCTGCCAGCGCCGTGGCGGAAGAAAACCGAGGCTGCCCCGCAGGTAACCAAAGACGCTAAACCAGCGGTCGCGACACCTGCCCAGCAGCCCGCTCGGGCAGCGGAAGAAACCCCAGAGCATGGGCTAACCGCCGACGAAGCCGCCATCCTGCGCGACCGCGGCATCATGTGAGGATCAGAGTCGACAGGCCCGCAGCTCGGTTAGCAGGATTCCCCTGGCGCCGGCTTCAAACAGTCGATCCATGAGCAGGTGGACACCAACCCGGGGCACCAAAACTCGCACGCCGCACCAGCCGGATTCCGACAACGGCGAGATGGTTGGCCCCTGGACTCCGCCAGCCAGAGCCGTGGTGGCCGCCAGGTTCTCCTCGGCCACGTTATAGTCCATCATCAGATAGTTGTGGGCTACCAGGACACTCTCCAGTCGGGTGCACAAGGCGTCAATCCCTTCCGGCTTGGGGCCAGCGTCACGCCGGATCAAGATGGCCTCGGACTCCAGCAGCGGTTCCCCAAAGATTTCCAGCCCGGCCCGGCGCAGTGTCGTGCCGGTGTCGACCACGTCTGCCACCACATCGGCCACGCCCAGCCGGATCGCAGACTCGACGGCGCCGTCTAGGTTGACCAGATCTGCCTCGATTCCCTTTTCGGCTAGCCAGGCTCGCAGCAGCCCCGGATAGCTCGACGCGATCCGCTTGCCGGCCAGATCGGCGGTGGCATAGTTGCTGCCCTTGGGTGCGGCCAGCCGGAACCGGCTACTACCGAAACCCAATTGCATGATTTCCACTGCCGCCGCACCGCTGTCAAACAGCATGTCGCGGCCAGTGATGCCGACATCCAGTTGGCCTCGGCCGACATAGATTGCGATGTCACGCGGCCGCAGATAGTAGAACTCGACGCCGTGATCGGCATCTGCCAGCACTAGGTCCTTGCTGTCGGTGCGCTGCCGGTAGCCAGCGTCACGCAGCATCTCAATCGCACCGGCGGCCAACGATCCCTTGTTCGGTACTGCCACTTTCAGCGTTGGTGAAGTCATTGGAGTCTCTTTCACAGGTGGTTGTAGACGTCTTCGGTGCTCAGTCCCAGGGCGATCATCATGACCTGGAGGTGATAGAGCAGTTGGCTGATTTCTTCGGCCGCGTCCTGCTTGCTCTCATACTCGGCGGCCATCCAGACCTCGGCCGCCTCTTCCACGATCTTCTTGCCGATGTGATGGACGCCCTGATCGAGGCGCTCAACCGTGGACGATCCAGCCGGCCTAGTGCGTGCGATCTCGGTCAGCTCCGCGAACAATTCGTCGAATGTCTTCACGTCTGGCAACTGTAGCGGGCAGCGGGAACGAGCGGCGGTATTCACCCGCTAGCTGGACAAGACTCGCTAACTGAACTCCGGCGCGTGGTAGCCGTTGACGCGCGGGCAGCTATGCCCGGCTGGGTCTAGCTGCTGCCCACAGGCGGGGCAGGCGGGATCCCCCGAGGCGATCATTCGCAGCGTGCTTTCGGAGAAGATATGGGCCTCAGCCGGGGTGAGCCACACCTGCAGCAAGACATCTGCGTCTTCGTCGTGTTCCGCGCCAAGTTCGGTGGAATACATCTCGATCTGCAGCAGTTCCTTGCCCGGATCCCAGGCCAAGCCGATCGCGCCAACCCGAAACGCGAACTCGATGGGCACCTGGAGCTGCTGCTTGGGTACGACGTCCGGGTCGATCAGTTCTACCCGGCCCAGCTCGGCTAGTTCCTGCACGATCTCAGCAACGCGTCTTGCCAACACGGTGGACTGCTGCTGATCGAGCTCGACGGACACCAGCGTGTGCCCCTTGCTGGCCTGGAACACGAACTGGCGATGGCCCGGCTCCCCCAGGGTGCCGATTAGGCAATTGTCTGGAGCTGTGAATTCAAGCAGCATGAGGCTAGCCTATGCGGTTTCGTCCCCCGGGTGTTGCCGCCCCGTTTTTCGCGGCGGCCGAGTACAGTTACCCGAGGCGGAAATAGGAGGGCCGATGAGCTGGTTTGAAGCAATTGTGCTGGGGCTGGTGCAGGGCCTCACGGAGTTCCTGCCCATCTCTTCCAGCGCCCATGTTTCCATCGTCGGGCAGCTGCTATTCGACGGCCGCGACCCCGGGGCCGCGTTCACTGCCGTCACTCAACTGGGCACCGAGACCGCTGTCCTCGTCTACTTTCGCCGCGACATCGCCCGAATCATTTCCCACTGGTTCGGCAGCCTGACTGGCCGGGTGGAGCGCAGCGACCCAGATGCTCGCATGGGCTGGCTGGTGATAATCGGTTCGCTGCCCATCGTGGTGCTTGGTTTGATTTTCCAAGACGCCATCGAGACCAGCCTGCGTAACCTGTGGGTCACGGCCGCAATGCTCGCCGGGGTCGCCCTGCTGCTGCTGGTGGCTGATCGCCGGGCCAACACCAACACCGCCGAGCTGCGACAGCTTTCTTGGCGGCACGGCATCAGCTACGGCTTCTGGCAGGCAGCCGCCCTCATCCCTGGGGTATCCCGGTCCGGGGCGACGATCTCCGGCGGCTTGTTCATGGGCTACACCAGGCAGGCGGCGGCCCGCTATTCGTTCCTGCTGGCCATCCCGGCCGTCTTCGGCTCGGGGCTATACAAGTTGAAGGACATTGGCGAAGGACAGACCTACTGGGGGCAAACGATCCTGGCCACCGGAATCGCCTTCATCGTCGGCTACGCCATTATTGCCTGGCTCCTGCGTTACATCTCTACCCACAGCTTCCGTGGGTTCGTCTATTACCGGCTTGGCCTAGCCGCCGTTGTGGTGGCACTGCTATTGGCTGGCGTTTTGCAGGCATAAGCTAGCGTCATGGAGACGAGAACACTGGGCGCCGCCGGGCTGCGGGTCTCCAGACTTGGCCTGGGCACGATGGCTTGGGGCCGCGATGTTGACTACCGCACCGCCCGCGGCATGGTGACCGACTTCGTGGCGGCTGGCGGCAACCTCATCGACACCGCCCCGGCCTACGCAACCGGCCTGGCCGAAAAAATGATCGGCAAGATGCTGCTCGACGGGGTGGCCCGCGACTCGCTGGTAATCGCCACCAAGGCTGGCTTCGGCATCGCCGACGGCAAACGCGTCGTCAACACCTCCCGCTCGGGCATGCTCAACGACCTGAAGGCCAGCCTGCAACGGCTGCGCACCGACCACGTCGACCTGTGGCAGGTGCATGCCTGGGGGGAGGCCCCACTCGAGGAAACCCTGTCGGCCATGGACTACGCCGTGAGCCAAGGCATGGCCAGGTATGTTGGCATCTCGAACTTCATCGGCTGGCAGACCGCCACCGCCGCAACCTGGCAGCGGGCAGCCACCAATCGCACCCGGCTGGCCTCGATCCAGGTGGAGTATTCGCTGCTGGCGCGCCGCGCGGAGGTCGAGGTGATCGGCGCGGCCGAGCATCACGGTCTGGGTGTGCTGGCTTGGTCGGCGCTGGGCCGAGGCGCGCTGACCGGCAAGTACCTAGACGGCATCCCCCGCGATTCCCGGGCCGCCTCGCCTCACTTCTCCTGGTTCCTGGAGCCTTATCTGCGTGCCAAACCCGCCGCCATCGTGGCTGCGGTCGCCCAGGCCGCCTCGGGGCTGGGCCTCACCCCTGCCCAGGTTGCCCTGTTGTGGGTGCGCGACGCGCCGCACGTCGCCTCGGCGCTTGTCGGACCCCGGAACCGCGATCAGCTCGCCGAATTGCTGGACGCCGAGGACAAGGTACTACTGTCCCCCATAGCCGCCGCGCTCGAGGACGTTTCAGGCGGCCACAATGCGTTCCGCGACGACGACTAGATCAGGCCGCTTAGTTGGGGCGCAGCCCCCAGTGGTGATAGCATTCATAGTCGCTCCGGTAGGAGCCACCAGTCCGGGTGGCGGAATAGGTAGACGCGCTAGCTTGAGGTGCTAGTGCCCGATATAGGGCGTGGAGGTTCAAGTCCTCTCTCGGACACCGTGTGATGTCTCGGGACATAGTTAACGGATGTCTCGGGTGATGGTTAACGTTTTTGGGTGTTTTTTCCGGCCTGGTTTGGCGCCAGTTGGCTGCTCTCGCAGCAAGTGGGAACCGATGGTGAAGGTGCCAGCATCGAGTCCTTGGCTGGTGGGGCTGTTACGCAGTTGCAAGACACGAGCCACCACGGCCGCCGGGGTCTGGTTAGCGGGCTTGTGGGGACGCCGTGAACGCGGCTGCAAACCAGGCCAGCCATGCTCACGGTAGCGGTGGAGGAGTTTGTGG
>PDSD01000017.1 GCA_002748325.1 Arachnia propionica
GCCAGAGCAGAGCTTACTGAACACCTGGCGGCCATGACCGGCGGCAGCGTACAACTCAGCGACGAGGGGCAGCGCTGGACCGATTCACCTAACTAGCGGCCACGAATCCTGGTTAGCTGGGCGCGGCAGGCTCATCGCGAAAACGAGGGAACCTGCGAACGCCAGCCGGTACCGAAGAAGGGACTCGAACCCTCACGCCCGAAAGCACAGGAACCTAAATCCTGCGTGTCTACCAATTCCACCACTTCGGCTGGGACACCCCATTCTAGGGCAAGTCCAGCAGATCGCTAATCAGCTGCAGCGCCGGATCGTCGATGGCGAAAGTTCTGATCGGCCCCGGCGGCGTTAGCCGGGTCTCAAACCGGACGGTGACTAGGCCGTGGCCGCTACCCCATACCCAGCCGCGGCCGAACTCGTCGTGCACCACATCCTTGCCCGTGGCGAAACCGCGCCCCACCGGCTCCACTGTCGCGGGCTCGACGTTGACCTGCGTCGCCCCGGCCGTCGGCTCTTCCACGAACAACTGCTCTTGGGCCACCTCGCTCAGCCCGGCGACGCCGACGCCCGCGAGCCGGATGCCGCGCCCGGTCTCGATGCCGCTCGCCAGTTCTAGCGCGATGGCTCGGATGACCTCCTCGCGGTCGGTGGCCCCGCTTAGCGACCGCGACTTGGTGAGGGTGGTGAAGTCGGCGAACCGGATCTTGATGGTGATGGTGCGCGCGAACAGGCCCGCCTTAGCCAGCCGCTTGGCCACTTGGGCTGCGTCGCGCACCAACACGCTAACCAGTTCCTGCTGGGTGGTGAGGTCGGTGGCGAAGGTGTCCTCGGTCGAGATCGACTTGGTTTCGCGTTCCGCGCTGACCGGACGATCGTCGCGGGCCCACACCAGGTCGTGCAGCAGCGCCCCGGTCGAGCCGCCTAGCTCCCGCACCAGCTCCGCCCGCGACAGCTTGCGGGCATCGGTAACCGTGGCCACACCGAGAACGGCAAGCCGCTGTTCGGTAACCGGCCCAACCCCAGGCACGGCCCGAATCGGCAGCGGTGTCATGAAGTCGACCTCTTCTTCGGGCTCGATGAGGCGAAAACCGTCGGGCTTAGCTGCCTCGGAGGCCAGCTTGGCGATCAGCTTGCTGCCACCCACCCCGACTGAGGCGGTGAGCCCGGCGGTGCGCCGGGTCAGCTCGGCACGCAGCCAGCTGACCCGTTCCGGCAGGCTGCCCGGCGGCCAGTCGGCGGCCGCGAGATCCACGTAAGCCTCATCAAAACCCATCGGCTCCACCACTGGCGAGATTTCCCGCAACAGCGACATGACGATCCGCGAGGACTGCCGGTAGGCCTCGAACCGCCCACTCAGGAAGGCGGCCTGCGGGCAGCGTCGCCGCGCTTCCGAGGCCGACATGGCTGACCGAACCCCGAACCGCCGCGCCTCATAGCTGGCGGTGGCCACCACGCCGCGCTGCCTGGTGCCACCGACCACGACCGGCTTGCCGCGCAGGCTGGGCTTGTCTCGTTGCTCCACCGCGGCGAAAAACGCGTCCAGATCCAGATGCAGGATCGAAGCGGCCATACCCAGCACCGTAACGCCCCAACCGGGGCTAGCGCCCCTCGACATCCCGCGACGCGGCAGCCGCCGCGATTCTGGCCAGCTCCGCATTGGCGTTGCGTTCGCTCAACTCGATAGGTTCGCCAGCGGCGACGGCGAGGCTAGCCGTATAGCCCGGCCTTGGTGTGGCCAACTGCAACATCTCCACCGGACTATTCGCCGCGTCGTCACCGAGCTTGGTTTTGGCCTCCTTCGCGGTCCAGTCCGCGGCGGTCTTCCCGGTCGGCACATCGGCGTCTCGTTCGACGTCCACGCCGACGGGCAGCCGGGCGGCGGCCACTACGGTCAACACCCCGGCATGGCTGAGGCTTAGCTCTACCCCTGCCACCCGCGGGCGGCCATGCTCGCCGCCACATTCCTCGCAGCAGCGCGCCACCTCGACATCGCCGGGCTCGATCCCTAGTTCGGTTGCCGCCGCCAGCCGCAGCAGTGCCGCACCAAGCAGGCTTCGGCCCCGATCCGCAGCCGAGACGTAGTTGTCGGCCCGGGCAAGCTCGCTCGCTGAAACCACGTCACGCAGCCGCCGGTCGACGGCGGTGAGGTCGGCCCACCAAACCTGTACTGGGAGTCGTGGCATGTAGCACACTTTAGCGAGGTTAGGCTAACCTGCCTGGGTGGCAGTTTTCGACAGTGTTAGCACACTTATTTCGAGACCCCACCTATTGACTGACCGCCATCGCACCGAATGGGCCGACCACCCGGCACTTATCACCACCGACCGCTGCCTGTCCTACGGCGAGCTGAGCGAACTAGTGGCCGAGGCGGGTAGCAAGCTCCGCCACGATCAGCGGCAACTAGTCCACCTGCCCATGACGACCTCCGTCGAGGCCATCGTGGCGCTGCTGGCAACGATCGAATCCGGCAACGTGGCACTGATCACCACCGACGACCCGGATCAAGCCGAACCGATAGTGACGCGCTACCGGCCAGACGCGACCTGGAGCAGCAACGGCCTCACCTCGCATCGCGAACCGCAGCATCTGCTTCACCCAGAGCTGGCTGCCCTGCTGTCAACCTCGGGCAGCACCGGGTCGGCCAAGCTGGTTCGGCTTTCGGCAACCAACCTGGTCAGCAACGCCGACGCGATCGCGCGCAGCCTCGGCCTTGGCCCCGACGACCGGGCCATCACCAGTCTGCCGCTGCACTACTCCTACGGGCTGAGCGTGCTCACCTCCCATCTGCGGGTGGGCGCCAGCCTGGTCGTCTCGGATACCTCGTTCATCGAATCGGAGTTCTGGGACGAGATCCAACAGCACCAGGTCACCAACATGGCCGTCGTGCCACTCATGGCGCAGCTGATAGCCGCCCACGGCGGCGTCCCCGACGACGTCACTTCGCTGCGCTTCATCACCCAGGCGGGCGGCAAGCTGGAGCCGCACGAGGCAACCCAATGGGCAGAAGCGTCGCGCCGCGCGGGCCGCAAGTTCTACGTCATGTACGGCCAGACCGAGGCGACCGCCCGGATGACCCCGACACCGTGGGACGCCCCATCGCCGACTCGCGCATCGACCTTGCGCCGGTGGATGACGTGGCCGACCTGCCCAAGGGTGCGGGCGAGCTGGTGTTTAGCGGCCCCGGGGTCATGCTTGGCTACGCCGAACACAGCGACGATCTGGCGCTAGGGCGCATGATCGACGAGCTTCACACCGGCGACCTGGCCACCATCGACGACGACGGGCTGGTGCGAATCGTCGGCCGCCGCAGCGACTTTTGCAAGATAGCTGGCCTGCGCGTCGACCTGGCCGCGGTGCAGGCCAGGCTCGCCCGAGACGACTTGGCCGCCATCGTGGTAGGCGACGACGACGGGCTAGCGGTAGCCCTCGATGGTGCCCGCGAGCCAACCGCTACCACGGCCGAAATCCGCGATGCTGCTGCGGCGGCTGGCGGGCTGGACCTAGCCCTGGTGTCGGTAGCCGTGCTGCCCAAGCTGCCCACGCTGCCCAGTGGCAAGGTGGATCGGGCCGCCTGCCTGCGCGAAGTGCGGGCCGCCCACGAAACCCCGCGCAAGCCGAAGCTGTGGCGGCGCGGCAACCGCGAGAGCGCCGAGGATGCACTGGCCCGCATCTTGGGCAAGGAAGAGCTAGCTACCAGCAAGTCGTTCGTAGCCAACGGCGGTAACTCCCTCAATCATTCGGCGGCGGCCGTCGCGCTGGCCCGCGAGTGCGGTTCGCTGCCCCGGGACTGGCATCATCGCCCCTTGGCCGAGTTCCTGGAAAGCGAAGGCCCAAAGCGACGGCGCTGGCTGATCAGCGTCGAAACCTCCGTGGTGCTACGAGCGTTGGCCGTGTTGACCATCGCGGGCAACCACACCGGAGCCATCGAGATGCTCGGCGGCGCGCACGCCCTGCTGGCCATCGCTGGCTACAACTACGCCCGCTTCATCCTGAGCCAGCAAAACACCTGGCAGCGCTGGCGCGCCAGCCTGCGAACCATGTCGGCGGTCGCGATCCCGACAATGCTGGTGGCCTTGTTCGGCGTGCTGGTGACCGGCTACTACCTGTGGCCCAACGTATTCATGCTCGACTGGGTATTCGGCCCCGACACCGCAGGCGGCCGCCACCGGGTGCTGTGGTTCATCGAAACCTACCTGCTGGCGATGCTGCTGGCCGCAGCGGTGATCTCGATTCCCGCGGTGACGCGATGCTACCGGAGCAGGCCGTGGCTGACCGGCGTGGGGTTGACGCTGGTCACCCTGATCGCCAAACCCATTGCATTCGGCTTCGGCATGGAACGAGCCCACTACCTGCCGTGGGTCTGTGTTTGGTTCTTCATGCTCGGCATCGCCATCGCCAACAGCACGACCTGGCCGAAGCGGCTGGTGACGCTGGCATTAATGGCGGCGGGCACCTACCAGTTCTTCTTCCACCCGTTCCACCAGGTGAACCGGGAAATCTACGTGGCGGTCGCGATCGCGCTGCTGATCTTGCTCGCCAACGTGCGGCTGCCGATCCTGCTGGCCCGCGTGGTTCAGCTGCTGGCATCGGCTTCGCTTTACGTCTACATCCTGCAATTCGACCTGTTCCACGTGATGACCTGGATCCGGCTTGGCACTCCGTGGGGCAAATTCATCGGCGCGGTGGTGGTTGCCACCGCGATCTGGTGGCTGGTTGACCAGGCGCTAAAGCGGATCTCGGCGGCCTGGGCAGCCAGGCAGCAGCCAGTCCTAACGTGGCCGCCAGTGCTGCGTAGGGCCGAGGCGAGCTAGCGGCCACGCCTGTCCTAGCCGCCCGTACTGCGTAGGGCCGAAGCGAGCTAGCAGCGCCTCCGTTCAAGGTCTCTCGCAGCAGGTCTCCCGCAGCACCGCCGCTGTAACCGGGTCGAAGCATAGCCGGCCGCGCAGCCAACCCTCGGCGCTGGCCTAGGCCGCCCCAAAACGAAGCCCGTCACCTGGTCGGTGGCGTGTGCTCGGGCAGGTGACGGGAAAGCTTCGGGGCGCGGCCCGCCGTAGCAGACCGCGCCCCGAAGGCTAGTGGGTGAGTTCAATCAGCCAACCAGCTTGGTCCAATCCTCGGGGGAAAGCTTGGCGATCAGCTCAAACTTGTCGCCCTGGGGAACCACGACGTAGGAAATGCCCTGCGGCGCGGGGTAGCGTCATCATGGCCGACGACGATGTTGTTCATGCCCGCAGCAGGCTTGGTGGTCAGGTACGGCGTGATGCCGTCAGCCATCTGCTTGACCTGCTCTTCGGTGTATTCCTCGGCCTTAGCGAAGTTCAGCGCGGCGTCCTTCTTGTAGGTGCCAAACGCCAGATCAGCGGTCTGCCAGGCACGGCAGTATTCGCTGGAGGTCACGTCGCCGACCGGAATGTTCGCCTTGGCGAACGCAGCACCGATCTCGCGAGCCTGCTTCCAGCCCTTCTCGCTCAGCGAGCGCTGGGTGGCGCAGTTTTCCATGTCGATGTCCGGGCTGGCCTGGTCGGCCCAGTCCTTGTTGGTCTGGCCGTGGCGAACGAACACGACGTAGCCGCCAGCCTGCAGGCCCTTCAGCAACTCTTCGTCGCTGACCTTGTTCTGGAACTCTTCGTTGCGCTTTTCACCCTCGGTCATTTCTCCTTCTTCGCCGTAGCCGCTGGCCGACTCTTCGGCAGTGGCCTCGGGCTTGGCCGACTCTTCGGCGGTAGCCTCAGTATTGGCCGATTCTTCGACCGTGGCCTCCGGCTTGGCAGACGCGTCGTCTGCTGGCTTCGTCTCGCCGCCGCTGCAGGCGCTGAGGCCCAACAGCACAGCGAGCATGGCGCTGGCGCCAGTGATCCAGGGTTTGCGGATGGAGGTGTGAAGCATTGCTCTCCTTATTTAGCTTAGCCTTACCTAACGGTTAAACGCTACAGAAAGCTGGGGCTAAAAGCACTACCGAGAAGGCCGGTTTGGGGTCACAATTTGGTCACAGAATCCGCCAGGGCGGCCGCATCAGCCTGATCGTGGGTGACCAGGATCGAGGTCATCTGGCAGCTTTCCAGCACAGTACGCACCTCGTCGCGGATGCGAGCACGAAGGTCCACGTCCAGGTTCGAGAAAGGCTCATCGAGCAGCAGCAACGCCGGTTGCGGGGCCAGCGCCCGCACCAGCGCCACCCGCTGTTGCTGGCCCCCACTTAACTGGTAGGGGTACTTGTCGTGATGCTCGCTCATGCCGACCAGTCCAAGGAACTCCGCCGCCTGCTTGCGCCGTTCTTGCCGCCCCATGCCGCGCAGCCCGTAGCCGACGTTGTCGATCACGCTCAGATGTGGGAACAGCCCGTAGTCCTGGAATACCAGCCCAATGTTGCGTTTCTCGGGGGGCGTGATCTTGGCACCGTCGCAGAGCACCTTGCCGTCCAGGGTGATCGTGCCCGCGGCCGGGGTCTCCAACCCGGCGATCAGCCGCAGCACCGTTGTCTTGGCCGAACCGCTCGGGCCGAGCAGCGCCGTGCACTGGCCGCGGTCGGCGGTCATCCCGAATCCGCGCAACTGCCAGGTCTGGGAACCGCGATAGCGGAAATCAAGGTTGGCCACTTCTAGGTAGCTCATTGTTGGCCCCCTTCTGCCGGG
This sequence comes from Arachnia propionica, assembly GCA_002748325.1. GTDB lineage: Bacteria > Actinomycetota > Actinomycetes > Propionibacteriales > Propionibacteriaceae > Arachnia > Arachnia propionica_A. The sequence continues at coordinate 6,630 of PDSD01000017.1, forward strand.
CTTGCCGCATCGGAGCGCACCCGTCGCCCCATGATGATCGCGGTCGGAATGATGGTGAGGACGATGATCAGCAACGAGGCCAGCGACGATTCGGGGATCATCTCATCGTGGGCATATTGAAAAACCGTCGTGGATAGCGTTGTGAAGTTGAACGGCCGCAGGATCAGCACGATCGGCAGCTCCTTGACGATATCTATGAAGGACAGCAGGAACGCACCCAGCAGGGCCGCGCGCAGCAGCGGGGCGTCGACGCGCAGCAGCGCGCGCCACGGCCCGTTGCCCAGCATCCGCGCCGATTCGGTATAGCGTTTGCCGATCCGCTCGAACCCGCTCTCCACACTCTGCAGACTGACCGCCAGGTAGCGCACCAGGTAGGCCAGCACCACGACGACGGGGCTGAGCACCAGCGTCTTGCCGGTGACTGCTTCGATGCCAACAAAGATAGACAGGATCGACAACGCGATCACCGTGCTGGGGATGGAATATCCCAGGGCGGCGATGCGGGAAAACATCGCCGATGCCCAATCGGGCCACAGCCGCCGATGATTGGTCACGATCACCGCGAACACGGTCGTCAGCGCGGCCCCGACCAACCCGAGCCACAGACTCGTCCACCAGGCTCCGGCTAGGGGTTTAAGGTCGATGGAGTGCCAGCTAACGACGGCCCAGTAGATCATCTGGGCGACCGGGATGATGATGGCTGACCAGAAGACACCGTGCGTGATGACCACGATCAGCACGCGCCGCAGCCCAGTCGCGGGAACGACGGCCAATGGCCGGATCCGGGGCGAGGCGTAGCTGTAGCGCCCGGATCCGCGCAGCGTTCGCTCCCCCACAAGCACCAGCGTCACCACCACCAGCAGCAACGCAGACAGCTTCATGGCCGAACTGATGTCATGCAGCCCCTGCCAGCTCTTGAAGATCGCGGTGCTGAACACGTGCAGGCCGTAGTAGGACACCACGCCGTAGTCGCTCAGCACCTCGAAGGCCACCAGTGTCCCCCCGGCGACTACGGCCGGGCGGGTCAACGGCAGCACGATGCGCCAATACAGTTCCGCGCGACTGCTGCCCAGCATCGCCGCTGCCTCAACCAGCTGGCCAGCCTGCAGGTGCAGAAAACCGCGCACCACCAGATAGACATACGGGTATAGGAAGAGCGTGAAGATCGCGATGGCCCCGGGGGTGTTCATGATGTCGAGCGAGCCCGGCGGCACCTCGATGCTTAAGCGCCGCAGCCACACCTGGATCGGCCCGGTGTAGCCGACGATGCTGGCATATGTGCTAGCCCCGATGTAGGGCGGGATCGCGATCGGTAGCACCAGGCCGACTGTCAGCCAGCGTCGTCCCGGGAAGTCGTAGGCGGTCACGAACCAGGCCAATGCGGAACCGACCGCTACCGCCCCAGCCAGGGAGCCGAGCAACAGCCACAACGTGTTGCCGATGTAGCGCAGCAACAGGGTGTCTTGGATGTGACGCCAAGCGTCCGTCGCGGGCGCGAGCAGCCCCCACAGCACGGCACCCAGTGGCAACGCCACCACGGCAGCGATCAGTAGGCTGCCGAGAAACCATGACGACCGGGTAAGCGATTGCCGACCCGGTCGTCGATGTTTCGGTGAGATCAGTTCCACCCGACCTCGTCGAAGATCTTGGTCGCGGCGGGCACCTGCTCGCCGAAGGTTTCAAAGTCGAGCTGCTGGGTGCTGAACTCGCCCCAGCTGGCCTGCATTTCGGGCAGCGCCACAGCCGGATTCAGCGGGAACTCACCATTCTTTTCCGCATACAGTTGCTGCACTTCGGGACCGGACAGGAACTCCAACAGCTTCTGCGCGTTTTCTGGATGCTTGGCACCGTTCAATACTGCGGCATAGCTGATGTTCAGGTGCGTGTCCTTGGGGAAGATCAGGCCGACCTGCTCGATCAGCTTGGCCTTCTCCGGGTCAGTCGAGTTGGCCATACGGGCGTAGTAGTACGAGTTCATGATCGCCAGGTCACCCACGCCAGCGGCGACGGCCTCGGCCTGGTTGATGTCGTTGCCCTTGGGATCGCGGGCGAAGTTGGCGGTTACTCCCGCTGCCCACTGCTTAGCCTCTTCCTCGCCATACAGGTCGACGAAGGAGGCCAGCAGCGCCTGGTTGTAGGAGGAGCCGGAGCTACGAACCAGGATCTTGCCCTTGAACTCGGGCTTCAGCAGATCTTGATAGGTCTCGATGCTCGCGGGATCAACCCGGTCCTTGGCGTAGGCGATGACGCGGGCCCTTGAGGTCATGCCCATCCAACCCTTGCCCCGGAACTGCGCCGGGATGTTGCTCTCGACGACATCCGAGTTGATGTCGGCCAACACACCGTCCTGGTTGAGCAGGTAGATCGACTCCGCCCCGACGGTCAAGAACACGTCGGCCTGCGGCGATGACTGCTCGCGCAGGATCCGCTCGACTAGTTCCCCAGACTTGCCCTCAACGAAGTTGAGCTTGATGCCGGTCTGTTCCTCGAACAGCGCGTAGACCTCCTTGTCCACGTCGTAATGACGCGACGAATAGACGTTTACGACCTCGCCTGATACTTCAGCGAATCCAGGCTCATCCGAGCCACCACTACACGCAGTCGCCAGCAGCGCCGAGGCGCCAACTAGGACCGCAACCAACTTCGTAGTTTTCACGAGCTATCCCTTTCATCAGGCCAGATAAGGTCAGCCTAACTTGTTGGGCAGGGTTGGGCCAAGGCCGCCGACGGCGGAACCAACCCTTGTCACCGGGTTTTTCGCGACGTAGCAGCCGCAGCTGGGCCGCGCGCACCGGATTCGGCGTTAGGGTGAGGTCATGTTTAACCCTACTGATAACCAAACCGATCTGGACGCGCTTTCGGCGCTGGAACTCGGCCAAGCAATCGCTGCTGGCCGGTTGAGCCCAAGCGAGGCGGTGCAGCACTTCGCCGCCAAGCCAGATCGCTTCGGCGCTTACATCACTCCCACCCCCGAACAGGCCGCTGAGCATGCTCAGGCGCTCGACTCCCGCCCCGATGACGCCGGTCCCCTATTCGGAGTTCCCACGGCCATCAAGGATCTCACCCGCACCGCCGGGGTGCGCACCACTTTCGGCTCGGCGGTCTACCGCGACTTTGTCCCCACCGAATCGGATCGGGTGGCGCAGGCGCTCATCGACGCCGGGCTGCCGAGCCTCGGTAAGACCAACACGCCCGAGTTCGGGGCAGTCGGCTACAGCGAACCCGATGTGGCTGCCCCGGCCGTCAGCCCGTGGGATCCCACTCGCACGGCAGGTGGCTCGTCTGGTGGCAGCGCGGCTGCGGTCGCGGCAGGGCTGGTGCCGGTGGCCACCGCATCCGATGGCGGCGGCTCGGCCCGGATTCCGGCGGCCTGCTGCGGCGTCGTCGGCTACAAGCCCTCGCGGGGGCTCATGAGTGGCGCCCCCGATTTCGGCGACATCACCGGCTTCACTACCCCGGGCACGCTGGCCCGTACCGTCGCCGATGCTGCCGCGCTCGCGGACGTGATGACCGGCGATCACCTGGGCGACCCGTTCTGGAACGCCCCAGAGCCCGCTCCGCTGCTCGCGGCCTGCCAAGAAGACCCTGGCCCGCTGCGCATCGCTCGGATCAGTCGAGCCATGATGGCAGACACCGCAGTAGCCCCCGAGTCGACCGCTGCGCTAGACGATGCCTGCGGCCAGCTGAGCGCGTTGGGCCACGAGGTCGTCGACATCGAACCGCCGCTGACCCCGGAGACGCTTGCTATCTTCGGCGGTGTCTGGCCGGCGATCATCGCAACCATGCCGGTGCCGGATGAGGCGATGCACTTGCTGCGGCCCATCACCCGGTGGCTCATCGAATCCGGCCGCGCCACCTCGGCCCCGCAGTATGCCCAACTGATTTCGCAGGTCCGCCAGCATTCCGCCCGGGCGTTGGCTACGCTGCACGGCTTCGACGCGGTGATCAGCCCCACCATCGCGACGCTGCCGCCGTTGGTTGGCGCGCTGCGCAACGACGACGACCCGATGGCTGACTTCATGAGCCAGTCCGACTTCAGCCCCTGGGCCTCGGGTTGGAACGCCACCGGGATGGCCTCAATCTCGCTGCCGACCTACTGGGAGGGCGACTTCCCGATGAGCGTCATGCTCGGCACCGCTCCCGGGCGCGACGACCTGCTGTTCTCGCTGGCCGCCCAGCTTGAGCGCGCCAAGCCGTGGCGGGAGCACTACCGCCGCTTCCAGCAGCAGTAACCCTGGCATGCCCGCCGGGGCCTACTCGTCGGTACTGGCGAAGCCCTGGCGGCGCATAGCTTCGGCCACCTTCGGCATGTAGACCTTGGCGTAAATCTCCGCCATCGTGGCCTTGTAGGAGTTGGAATCGAAGCCGATCAGGTCCCAGTAGTCGCGCAGTTCCCGGTCGTGTATCTCGACCCCGGCACGGACCCGGTCGTCGTCGTAGGTTCCATCGAAGGCGAAGCTGTCGAATGGTACGCGGGGCTTGAGCGGGACGGCCTTGGCGGCCGCGGTCGGTACCCCGATCGTGGAGCCGACGACGGGGAAGGTGTTTTTCGGCAGCCCAAGTAGCTTGATGAAGCCTTCCGGGTCGCGGCGCATCCCGCCGATGGCGGTGCTGGCATACCCCAGGCTCTCGGCGGCGGTCTGCAGGGTGGCCAGCATGATGCCCGCGTCGATCGCGCCCACCAGGACTCCCTCGGTGCTGGCCGGAATGACCTGCTGGTCGGCCGAGTCGAAGGCGTGGCTGGTGCGGTTGAAGTCGATCACGAATACGACGAACGCGCCCGCCTTCGCGATGTGTTCCCTCCCGCCGCACAGCTCAGAGATCGCCGCTAGCCGTTGCTTGTCGCGAGTGTAGACCAGTGAAATCTGTTGGCCGCCCATCGAGTTGGGGCTGCGCTGGGCAGCCCGCAGGATCACTTCCAGATCTTCCAAGCGAACCTCTTCACCGGTGAAGTCCCGGACAGATCGCCGATTCAGTAACTGCGTCAATACTTGGTTCATGTCACCTTCCCACTCTGGGCGATTTTGCATGGGCGCCTACCAGACCAATCCTAGGCGCCTCGCGCCAGCAGCCAGTCTCCCGCCTCGGCGGCGGTATCCACCAGCACGATTGCCTGCGCCATTTCGCGGCCTTCGGCCAGCGACGCCAATAGCGGCCACGCTGGCAGTGCCTTGGTCCAATACTGAACCCCAACCAGCACCAGCGGCACCAGTTCGGCGGAATCGGCTGCGTAGTAGTTGCCGGTGACGGCCTGGAACAGCTCCTGAACGGTACCCGCCGCGCCCGGCAGATAGATCAGCCCGCCGCCGCACAGCCGCAGCAGCATGTCTTCGCGGATCGCGTTCGAGCAGTACTTGGCGATGTGCGAGGCGAACACGTTGGGCGGCTCGTGGCCGTAGAACCAGGTGGGGATGCCGAGGCTGTCGGCGCCGCCAGCGAAGCGCTCCAACACCGCGAACGCCTGGGCGGCCCAGGCGTCGATGCTGGGGCGAAAGCTCGGGGTGCTCGCCACCATTTCCAGCGCCTGTTGCAGCGCGGCTGTGCCGTGGCCCGACAGCCTGGCCCCCAGGTTCGCGGCCTCCATCGCGCCCGGCCCGCCGCCCGAGGCGACCAGTTTGCCCGCGGTAGCTAGCCGGAATGCCAGCTGTGCGGTCTCCTCGTAATCCTCGCTGCCGCGTTGCATCGCGTGCCCGCCCATGATGCCCACCACACTGTGGCCGTTCGCGGCGAAACCGTCGGTCAGCGCATCGGTGACGGCGTGGTCGTGCAACCCCTGGGCAAGCTGGTGGTGCAGCGTCTCACGCTGTGGCCCCTGCAGCCAGCGGTAGACCCGGGCGTCGTAGGAGTCGGCGTAGCTACCTCCCGGATAGGTGTCGTACAGGTCGATCGAGTGGTAGAGGCTGCCCCGATGGGGCCGCAGCGGCCCAAAATCCAGGTCCGGCAACACGATGGCGCCGCGGCGGGCCAACCCGTCGGCCACGTCGTGGGCCAGCGAGCAGCCCAGGAACAGCGCCCCGTCGACCTGGCAGTGGGCTAGCTGCGAGCCGCGCTGCGAGAGATCCACTCCCTGTACCGCGCACCGCCGCAGGTCACCGGTGGCGACGACGTGGTCGAACTCGGCTAGGGTCTCGATTTCGCGGCCCATCGGTTAGGCCTGCGGGGTGGGCCGGAACTGAACGAAGTCGAACCCTTCGTGCGGCTCCCGGGAGATCTCGGTCCATTCGCGTGGCGAGACGAAGGGGAACCGGGCCGCACCGTCTGGGGACTGGTGCACCAAGGTGATGTCCAGCTCGGTGAGGTAGGGCCAGGCGGCTTCATAGATCTGGCTGCCGCCGCCGACGTAGCAGACCCGATCGGGGGTCTGCGCGGCCAGCTGCAGCGCTTCTTCGATGGAGTGGGCCACTTCTACGCCAGCTTCGGCCCAGTCGGGGTCACGGGTAACCACGATGAGGCGTCTATCTGGTAGCTGCCGCCCGATCTGCTCGTGGGTACGTCGCCCAAAGATCAGCGTGTTGCCGGTGGTCACCCGCTTGAACCGGGCGAAGTCGGCAGGGAGGTGCCACAGCATGTCGTCCCCGGAGCCGATCACGCCGTTCTCGGCGACGGCGGCGATGGCAACGATCCGCATCAGACCGCCACCGGGGCCTTGATCGCTGGCGCCGGGTCGTAGCCAATCAGCTCGATGTCGGTCAGGGTGAACGCGTCGATCTCGGTGATATCCGGGTTGAGCCGCAGGCTCGGCAGCGCCCTGGGCTCGCGAGCCAGCTGCGTGGCCACCTGCTCGACGTGGTTGGAGTAAATGTGGACGTCGCCGAAGGTGTGCACGAACTCGGCGGCGCGCAGCCCGGTCACCTGGGCGACCAGGTGGGTTAGCAGTGCGTAGCTGGCGATGTTGAACGGCACGCCCAGGAACACGTCGGCCGAACGCTGGTAGAGCTGGCAGCTGAGCCAAGCTGGGCCACCGTCATCGGCGGGGGCAACGTAGAACTGGAACAGGGTGTGGCAGGGCGGCAACGCCATCTGCCCGACATCGGCCACGTTCCAGGCGCTGACGATGTGGCGGCGCGAATCCGGCTTGGTCTTGATCCGCTCAATGACCTCGGCCAGCTGGTCGATGGTGCGCCCGTCCGGGGTGGGCCAGGAGCGCCACTGGTGGCCATAGATCGGGCCGAGATCGCCGTTGGCGTCGGCCCACTCGTCCCAGATGGTGATGTTGTTCTCGTGCAGCCAGCCGATGTTGGTGTCGCCGCGCAGGAACCACAGCAACTCGCCGAACACGCTGCGAGTGTGCACCTTCTTGGTGGTCAGTAGCGGGAAGCCCGCCCGCAGGTCGAAGCGCATCTGGTAGCCAAATACGCTGCGGGTGCCGGTGCCGGTGCGGTCGGTTTTCTCGACCCCATTGGCTGAAATGTGGCGCAGCAGCTCTAGGTATTGCTTCATGTCAGTCCTCCTTGAGCCAGGCTAGGAAACTACGGACGGCTTGCCCGCGATGGCTGATGGCGTCTTTCGCCGACGCACTCAGCTGGGCTGAGGTCACCTCGTAGCCTTCGGGCACGAAGATCGGGTCGTAGCCAAACCCGTTTTCACCTACCGGCGCGGTGTTGATGTGGCCAGGCATGGCCCCGTGCCAGGTGCGGGTATGGCCGTCGGGGGTGGCCAAGACCAGTGCGCAGACGAACCGGGCGCCTCGCCGGGTGGCGGGCACCCCGTCGAGTTGGCGCAGTAGCAGCTCCAGGTTGGCCAGGTCGTCTCGCTGCGGCCCTGCCCAGCGGGCCGACCGCACGCCAGGCATGTCGTTTAGTTCGTCGACTGCAAGACCGGAGTCGTCGGCGATGGCTGGCAGGCCGGTGTGGGCCGCAGCGGCCTGCGCCTTGAGCCGGGCGTTGCCCTCGAAGGTGCGCTCGGTTTCGGCAGGCTCCGCATACGGCTCGAAGTCGCCCAGCCCCAGCACCTCAAGCCCGAGCCCCGCTTCGGCGACCAGACGGCGCAACTCGGCCAACTTGCCTGGGTTGCCGCTGGCCAGCACCACCTGCCGGGGCTTCATGCCGACAATGCCTGCCGCTGCAGCTCAGTCAGCTCGGCGCAGCCGGCTGCCCCCAGGTCAAGTAGTTGATTCAGCGCATCGCGATCAAATGGCTCGCCCTCGGCGGTGCCCTGCACCTCGATGTAGCGCCCGGAGCCGGTCATGACGATGTTCATGTCTACTTCGGCTGAGGAATCTTCTTCGTAGTCCAAATCGAGCACCGGCTGGCCGTCGACAAAGCCGACCGAGATCGCCGCGACGGAATCGGTCAGCGGCTCGCCCGCCAGCTCGCCCCGTTCGGCCAGCCAGGCCACGGCGTCGGCCAGTGCGACATATGCGCCGGTGATGGCGGCGGTGCGGGTGCCACCGTCGGCCTGCAGCACGTCGCAGTCCAACACGATGGTGTTCTCGCCCAGGGCTTTATAGTCAACTACAGCCCGTAGTGCCCTGCCGATGAGCCGCGAGATCTCGTGGGTGCGGCCGCCCACCTTGCCGCGCCGCGATTCCCGATCAGAGCGGGTGTGCGTGGAGCGCGGCAGCATCTCGTATTCGGCGGTGACCCAGCCAAGGCCAGAATCCTTGCGCCAGCGCGGCACCCCGACGGTGACGCTGGCGGCGACCAGCACCCGGGTCTTGCCGAACTCGACCAGCACCGATCCTTCCGCGTGATCTAGCCAGCCGCGAGTGATGCGGATGGAACGTAGCTGATCGGGGCGGCGCTGGTCGTGGCGAGTAGTCATGGGGCCAAACTTACCGGTTCCACGTCTGCAACAAAGTTACCTAGCAGGCGTTCCGCAATACCTTGAAAATCAGCGGGATCGCCAGTGGTCAGGAATCGGCGGCTGGCCTGGCGGCGGCGCGAATGCACCAGCCCGCGACCGGTCAGATCCGAGTAGACGTCCCGAGCGCAGGCCTCGGAGCTGGAAACCAGGTTGACCTCATCACCCAGCACGTGGCTGATCACGCCGGTCAGCAGCGGATAGTGGGTGCAGCCCAGAATCAGCGTGTCCACCTGCGCTCGCTGGATCGGCGCTAGGTATTCCCGGGCGACGCGCATCAGTTCCTCGCCGCCGGTGATCCCCGCCTCCACAAATTCCACGAATCGGGGGCAGGCCTGAGTGGTGAGCCGCACCCCGGCGGCCACTGCCATGGCATCGCCATATGAGCCCGACGTGGCTGTGGCCTCGGTGCAAACCACACCCACCCGGCCACTCTTCGTCGTGGCCGCCGCCCGGCGAGCCGCAGGCAAGATCACCTCGAAGATGGGGACGTTGTAGCGCTCCCGGGCGTCGTGCAATACCGCCGCCGACGCTGAGTTGCAGGCAATCACTAGGGCCTTGACCTGCAGCGAGGCCAAATAGTCCAGCCCCTGTAGCGCGAACTCACGCACCTGCGCGATCGGGCGCGACCCGTAGGGCGCGCGGGCGGTGTCACCGAGGTAGATGAAGTCCTCGTGCGGCAGCTGATCTGTGAGCGACCGCAGCACGGTGAGGCCACCAAAGCCGGAGTCGAAGATGCCAATAGGCCGGTCGAGAGTCACGCAGCCAACCCTACTGCTCGTCGAGCAGGTCTTCGATCAGGTAGCCAAGCCAGCCGCAGATGGCGGCGGTCATCGGATCGGCCTCAGCATCGGCTTGGCTGGGCTCGGCCAACCGGTCATCGGATTGGGTCAGCCGCACGTGCCAGCTTGCCCGCAGCCCAGCCAGGGTGGTGGCCCATGCCGACAGCGATTCGGGCGCTATCTCGATCGCCTCCTCGTTCTCGGCAACTGCCAAGTCGGCCAGCACGTGCTGGGCAGCTTCGAGCCGACTGCGCGCCTGCTCGATGACGGCGGCTCGGCGAAACTGTTCTGCCTCTTCCCGGTCGTCGAGCGCTATGGGGAATAGCCTGGCCAGCGCGGGATCCTGCGCCAGCAGTTCGATGGCCTCGTCGTCTAGGCCTGCGGCGAGAATGGCCAGCGGGTCGTCTGAATCGGGCACCAACTGCTCAATCTCAGTGACGTGGCGCATCACTAGCTTGGCTAATAAATCGGCTCTACCACCGCCGCCGTCGAAGTACCTCATGCTGGTTCCATCGTGGCCCAGAGCGAATAATTCTGCATGGCCATCACGTCTCGCTCCATCGCCTCCCGATTGCCCGTGCTGACGACGGCCTTGCCTTGGTGGTGGACCTGCAGCATCAACTTCTCGGCCTTGGCTTGCGGGTAGTTGAAGTACTCCCGAAAGACGTAAGTGACATAGCTCATCAAATTGACCGGATCGTCCCACACCACCGTCACCCAGGCAGCGGCATGCTGGGTTTCTTCCTGCGGTACCGACTTGGTCGCCGTAGCTGCCTGTCCACTCATGGTCTCTATTGTGGCAAAGGCTGCCGACATTTCCGACTAATGTTGCCCGTATGAGCAGCGCATTGTTGACAGATCACTACGAATTGACAATGGTGCAGGCCGCCATGGACGCTGGCACGGCCGACCGCCACTCGTTATTCGACTTGTTCGCCCGCCGGCTACCGTCTGGCCGCCGCTACGGTGTCGTCGCTGGCCTCGGCCGGGCCATAGCCGCTGTTCAGGACTTCCGCTTCACCGACGAAGAGATCAGCTTCCTGCAAGAACAGGGCATCATCCAGGCCAACTTGGCCGACTGGCTCGCTGACTATCGGTTCACCGGCGACATGTGGGGCTACGAAGAGGGCGAAATGTACTTCCCCGGCTCCCCCGTGCTCTCCGTCGAGGGCACCTTCGCCGAATGCTGCGTGCTGGAGACGGTGCTGCTAAGCATTTACAACCACGACTCAGCGATCGCCTCGGCCGCTTCCCGCATGACCGGCATGAGCGAAAACCGTCCCTGCCTAGAGATGGGATCACGACGCACCCACGAGCAGGCTGCGGTCGCGGCTGCCCGGGCCGCCTACATCGCAGGTTTCACCGCGACGTCCAACCTGGAGGCGGGCCGCACCTGGGGCATCCCCACGATGGGCACCGCCGCGCACTCGTTCACCTTGCTGCATGACACGGAGGAAGCCGCGTTCAAGGCCCAGCTGGCCTCGCTGGGCGAAGACACCACGCTGCTCGTGGACACCTACTCTGAGGAAGCGGCCATCCGCAAGGCCGTGGAATTGACGCAGGGCAGGCTGGGTGCGATCCGGTTGGATTCCGGAGATCTGGCGATCATGGCCCGCCGGGCCCGGGACCTGCTCGACGACCTCGGCGCCACCGAAACCAAGATCGTAGTCACCAGCGATCTGGACGAATGGCAGATCGCGGCCCTAAGCGGGGCACCCGTCGACGCGTTCGGGGTGGGCACCAAGCTGGTGACCGGCTCCGGGCACCCGACCTCGGGCTTCGTCTACAAGCTCGTCGCCAGGGCCGAATCCAGCGACCCGACCGCGCCGATGAAGCCAGTAGGCAAGAAGTCCAAGGGCAAGGGCACCTTGGGTGGCCGAAAGTTCGCGCTGCGGCGCCGCGGCGAGGACGGCCTAGCCGAGGCCGAGGTGATCGGTCTGGGCACCCCGCCCGAAAACGATGGCAATGATCGCGACCTACTGGTGCCGATCATGTCTGCTGGCGAGGTCGTCTATCAACCGAGCTTGCAGCGCTGCCGGGATCGGCATCACCAGTCACGCAACGAGTTGCCGCTGGCCGCCCGCCGGATCAGCAACGGCGACCCCGTCATCGAGACCGTCATTCTTGACCGCCGGGGCGACGAGACCGGGAATCCCTACCAGTAGCCGGCCGCCTAGTTACTGAATCCGGCCGCCCATCGCCGCCGCCAGCCGTCTCGGCAACTCGGCGGCGAAGATCTGCTCTAGCGAGAGCACCTGCCCCTGCGAGTCGGCCAGTGGCACCCGCCAGTTGGGGTACTCGTCGATGGTGCCGGGCTGGTTTTGCGCCCGGATGCTGCCGACGGCATCGGCCAGGCTGGCCACCCGCAGCTTGGCCGAACTCGCAGCTAGCCTGCGATGCAGCGCCAGCATGATCTCGGTTACATCTTCGGCCTCCGCCTCGGCCAGATACCCCTCGGCCAACAACGTCGCTACCCATTGGGAACGCTCTGCGGCGGCCGCCAGCAGCTCCTGCTCGACCGGCTCGCTGAGCACCCCCAACTCAGCGCGCAACCGGATGTGTTCCCCCGCCAGGTAGCCCAGCGTCGGCGGCAGGTCGTGGGTGGTCACCGAGCCCAGGCAAGCCTCACGCCACTGCTGCGGCGGTATCGGCTGGCCCGCCCAGTCTTTCTCCCACCACATGACCGAGGTGCCCAGGATGCCCCGGCTCAGCAGATATTCTCGCACCCACGGCTCGACGGTACCGAGGTCTTCGCCGACCACGACGGCCCCCGCGCGCTGCGCTTCCAGGGCGATGATCCCCACCATCGCCTCATGGTCGTAGCGCACATAGGTGCCCTCACTGGCGGCCTGCCCGTCGGGCACCCACCACAGCCTAAACAGCCCCATCACGTGATCGATCCTGACGCCACCCACCCCACTCAGCGTGGCCCGCACCAGCTCTCGTAACGGCTGGTAGGCCAGCTTTTCCAGGCGGTCGGGCCGCCACGGCGGCTGCTGCCAGTTCTGGCCAGCTTGGTTGTATTGATCAGCGGGTGCGCCGACACTAACCCCGGCCGCAAACAGTTCTGGGGAAAGCCAGGTCTCCGCCCCCCTGGGATTGACCCCGACTGCCAGATCGGCAATCACGCCGACGGCCATGCCAGCCCGGTCGGCGGCGAACTGGGCGAGCGCCAGTTGTTCGGCGGTGATCCATTGCAGCCACTGATAGAAGTCGATTCGCTCGGCAGCTGACTCGGCGAACGCGGCGACCTCGGCCGAGTCGACGTCCCGGTAAGCGGGCGGCCAATCGTGCCAGTCATTGCCGAAGTGCTCGCATAGCGCGTTCCAGCAGGCGAACCGCCGCAGCCCCTCACCTTGCTCGCGCACGAACTGCGTCAATGCAAGCTGCCGGATCGGCGGGCGGCCAGTCTGATAAATCAGTTCCAACGCCGCCAGCTTGGCCGCCCAGGTGACGTCCCGGTCGATGCCCTCGGCATTTCGGCTGCGCTTGCGCAGCTTGCGTATCTGGTGTCGCTCGTCCTTGGTCAGCCGCGAGAACTCCGCGATCCGCTCCGGGCGCACGTACAGCGGATTCCAAAACCGGCGGCTGGTGGGCAGATACGGCGACGGTTCCATCGGCGGGATGGGTTCTGCCGCATGAAGTGGATTAATCAGCACGAACCCGGCGCCCAGCTGCGCGCCCGACCAGGTCAGCAGATCGGCCAGGTCGGCCAGGTCGCCGATCCCCCACGCCTTTTCCGCGGCGACGCTGTACAACTGGGTGGCCCACCCCCAGGCAGGCTGTTCGGCCAGCCGATTCGGCAACTCCACCCGGCTCGGCGTCACGATGAGCGCGCCCCGCAGCTCGAAGCGCCGGCCAGCCTCGGTGACGCCGTAAACCCTCACCTGCGAACCCGCTGGCACGTGCACCTCAACCTGGATGGGTTGCCCGGCCTCCCGGACGGTGCAAGTCGGCAACGTGGTTAGCCACCGCCGGTGCTGCGCCTGTTGCAACGAAACAGCCCGTTGCTGCGAGGTTACAGCGGCGACATCCATCGCGGCCAACACCGCCACCACTGTCTCCGCTTTGACGAGCCGATGTCGGCCTTTCCAGTCGTAAAACTCGACTGCTACGCCATAGTGCTCGGCGAGTTGGCGAAGTTCGGTGTCCACGAGGCTACTTCTTGATGACGACGGTGCCAGCAATCATGTCGTGCAGCGTCTGGCGCTTGGGCGTAAACAGGGGAACCAGCGCGTTGATCAGCCCCACCAAGGTGATGTTATACATCACCACCGAGGTGACCGCTCGCAAAATGGAACGCCCCCAGCCAAGCTTGGCTAGGCTGTGATCGCCCGCCCGGACCACCCGCAGCTGGAGGATGAGCTGCCCCACGGTGCCACCGAAGAGCGCGACCATCACAGCCCGGTAGAGCATCCACAACCCCATGGTGGCCAACGTCGACAGCAGCAGCGAGATAGTCACCGATGCGGGTGGGTTCAGCAGTTGGGTCATGTTGCCATTGACTAGGTCTTCACTTACTTGCAGCAGCCAGTTGTTGAACTCCTGTTCGCTGCCGCCGAGAATTAACGTCTGGAGCAGGCTGACCGGGAAAAACCACAACAGACCATCGAGCAAGAAGGCGAGAGCACGCGCCCACCATCCGGCGAGGGTGGCCGGGCCATAGCTGTCGGGGCCGCCGTGGGCGACGGGAAGAGTCGGCGTAGCGCTTGGCTGCGGGGCTTCTCTGGTCACCTGCGACCAAGCATTGCCGTCCCAGTAGCGTTCATCGGGGGTGCCTGCGGGGTCTGGATACCATCCTGGCGGCGGAAGCTGTGTCATTGCTCCAGCATGCCACGAACCAAGATACGGAAGCGAAGTTGTCCGGGCGCTAGCCCTTGCTGAGTAGTGATTCGTTGGCTACCGGGCCGATCCGTCGTCCCAGCGGCACCACCAGCAGCGAGGCGATCAGCAAGACCGCGAACAGTTCCCAAAACGAGGTGCCCGCGGTCAGGGCGTAGATCGCCCCAGCCAGCGAGGTGAGGCTGGCATTGCCGATGTTCTCGACCAGCTGCAGGGCCCCGGCGTGACGGCCCTGCTCGCTCGGCTGCGACAAGCTCATCGTGGCGACGGCGGTGCTGGCCATCCCAATACCCATGCCGAAGCCAGCGATCACCCACCCGACCACGCCGAGCCACAGCGGGAACCACGGCCAGATCACCAGCGCGGCGATGACGGAAATCCCGAAACCTGACGAGGCGGCCCCCAATCGGATCAGTTGGTCTCGTCGCAGCCGCAGCCACGACCTGGCCTGCAGCCAGGAGCCGCTGGCCCAGCCGACGCTGCCAATGGTCAGCGCCACCCCGGATTCCAGCGGCGTCAGCCCACGCACTTCCTGCATCGCGAGCACCACGAATGGCTCGGCGGCTAGGAAGGCACCGGCATGCAGCGCCCGGGAGGCTACCACGGTGCCTAACCCTCGGCGCGTCGGCCAGGCCGTTTTCGGCAGCACCCGCGGCAGGCCGAGCAACAGCGCAACCACGCCAGCGACTGCGATCAGCGCCCCCGTCCAATCTTCGCGTTCACCAGCCAGCTGAATCAGGATCGGGCCGAATGCCAGTAACGCAATCGGCAGCCACCCCGGCCGCTTTGCGGTGGGCTCTAGGGTCAGGCCAGCCTGCACCGCCTGCAACGGTCGCCACATCAATCCGGCGGCAATGAGGATCAGCGGCACCACGCCGACGAACACCAGTCGCCAGGTCAGCGCTTCGCTGATCCAAGCCGACAGCGGCGGCCCCAGGAAGGCGGGCAACAGCCAGGTGAAACTGAAGACGCCGATGATCGACGCCCGCTCTGGCCCCTGGAAGGCGTGCGCTATCACCACGAACAGGCCGACGTTCAACGCGCCGCCGCCGAAGCCCTGCACCAACCGGGCAAGCAGCAACACCCAGACGTTCGGAGCGAGCGAGCCTAGGGTCAGCCCAAGGCAGAAGATGATCATGCCCAGCAGCAGTGGCAGCAGTGGCCCGCGCCGATCCGCCATTGGGCCCGCCACCACGGTCGCCAGCAGTAGCCCGATGGTGATGGTGGAAAACGCCCAGCCATAAAGCTCAATTGCGTCGAGGTCCCGCATCACCGTAGGCAGCGCGGCGGCGATCCCCATGACCTCAAAGGCGAAACCGAACACGGCCATGACCATGCCAACGACTAACCGACGACGGCCTCGCATCCGAATTCCTCCTCTACAATCTAGTGATATGAGCGAACTTGCCCCTGGCGCCCAAACCGTCCTGGATGAACGCACCGAGCAACTCGAAGACGACGCCCACGAGCGATTCTCTCACTACGTGTCCAAGCGCAAGCTCACCAAGGCGATGGTGTTGGGCACCCCCGTGGTCGCGCTGTGCGGCAAGGTTTGGGTGCCGTCACGCAACCCCGACAAGTATCCGGTGTGCCCAGAGTGCAAAGAGATCTGGGCCAGCATGAAACCAGGCGATTCTAGCCCAGATCAGTAACGGTAGTGGTCGGCCTTGTAGGGGCCGCTCACTGGAATGTCCAGGTAGTCGGCCTGCGCCTGGCTCAGCGTCGTTAGCTGCACGCCCAGCGCGGGCAGGTGCAGTCTGGCCACTTCCTCATCAAGGTGCTTCGGCAGCCGATGCACCCCGATGGGGTAATCGTCCGGGCGGGTGAACAGCTCGATCTGGGCAAGCACCTGGTTGGTGAACGAGTTGCTCATCACGAACGACGGATGGCCGGTGGCGTTGCCCAGGTTCAGCAGCCTGCCCTCGGACAACACGATGATGCTGTGTCCGTCGGCGAATTGCCACTCGTCCACCTGCGGCTTGATCTGGATGCGGCTAACATCGTCGCGCTTGGCCAACCCGGCCATGTCGATCTCGTTGTCGAAGTGGCCGATGTTGCCGACGATGGCCAGGTGCTTCATGGCGGCCATGTGCTCGGCGGTCACCACGTCGAAGCAGCCGGTGGCGGTGATGACGATGTCGGCCTGGCCGACCACGTCGTCCAACGTGGTCACCTCGTAGCCGTCCATCGCGGCCTGCAGCGCGCAGATCGGGTCGATCTCGGTGACGATCACTCTCGCCCCTTGACCGCGCAGCGCCTCGGCGCAGCCCTTGCCCACGTCGCCGTAGCCGCAAACGACGGCGAGCTTGCCGCCGATCAGCACGTCGGTGGCCCGGTTTATGCCGTCGACCAGCGAGTGGCGGCAGCCGTACTTGTTGTCGAACTTGCTCTTGGTGACCGAGTCGTTGACGTTGATCGCGGGGAACAGCAGTGAGCCGTCGCGGTCGCGCTGGTAGAGCCGGTGCACGCCCGTGGTGGTCTCCTCCGTGGTGCCCAGCAGGCCAGCGGCGATCGCCTGCCAGTCGACGACGCCGTGGGCGGCGCGCAACTCGGCTTTGAGCGCCAGGAACTCCTCGGAGTCGCTAGCCAGGTCGGCTTCGACGCTGCCTGCGCGCTGCGCGGCCACACCAAGGTGCACCAGCAGCGTGGCGTCGCCGCCGTCGTCCAGGATCAGGTTTGGCTGTTCGCCGCCTGGCCAGTCCAGGATCTGCCGGGTGCACCACCAGTATTCGGGCAGGGTCTCGCCCTTCCAGGCGAAGACCGGCACCCCGGCCGGTGCTTCCGGCGTCCCGGAACCCACCACGATGGCGGCAGCTGCCTCGTCCTGGGTCGAGAAGATATTGCAAGAGGCCCAGCGCACCTGCGCGCCCAGCGCAGTCAGGGTCTCGATCAGCACCGCGGTCTGCACCGTCATATGCAGGCTGCCGGCGATGCGCGCGCCAGCTAGTGGTTGGGCGGCAGCGTAGCGCTCCCGCATTGCCATCAGGCCGGGCATTTCCTGCTCGGCGAGGCTAATTTGTTTGCGGCCTGCGGCGGCCAGGCTCAGGTCTGCGACTCGGTATTCCACGCGGGCGATTCTACTCCCCCGCCGCCAGATGCCTTAACGCCGATTCATAGCCGCCGATACCCAATCCGGTGATGACTGCGGTGGCATACGGGCTGACGACCAGGTGTTGCCGGAATTGTTCCCGGGCATGCACGTTGCTCAGGTGCACCTCGATGACCACGGACACTTGGGCCACCGCGTCCGCGACCGCGATGGAATAGTGCGACCAGGCCCCCGGATTCAACACGACTGGCAGCCCAAGATCGGCGGCCTCACCGAGCCAGCCGACCATCTCGCCCTCGTGATCGGTTTGCCGCACCTCCACGGCCAGCCCCAGTTCGGCGCCGAGGTCGATTAGCCGTTGTTCAAGCTGCGCATAGGTGGTGTGGCCATAGATCTCGGGCTGGCGCATGCCCAGCCGACCAAGATTGGGACCGTTTAGCACCAGTACTTTCTTCATTGCTCTCTCCTAGGGCTTTTCACGGCTGGGATCGTAAACGTCGGGCTCCAAATAGCTGAACTGCACCTCGGGCACCGCCTGGCGTATCCGGTCTTCGGCCGCGTTGATCGTGGCCGCAACCTCGGCTAACGAGCTTGCCGCGCCCAGCGAAATCTTGGCCGTCAGCAGAATCTTTTCGGGGCCCAGATGCATGGTCTTGGCCTCGATCAGCCGCTCGATTCCGGGCGTGCCAAGGATCGCCGCCTCGATGAGCTGTTGATGCTCGGGCAATGCGGCCTCGCCGAGCAGCAGCGAGCGGGTCTCCCAGCCCAAGAATATCGCCACCAGCACCAGCAGCACCCCGATTAGGGCGGTGCCGATGACGTCATAGATCAGGTCGTGGGTGACCAGCGACAAGGTGACGCCCGCCAAGGCGAACACCAGGCCCAGCTGAGCAGCGATATCTTCCAGCAACACCACCGGCAGCTCCGGCGACTTGGCCCGCCGCACATAGCTCACCAGCGAAAGGCTGCCGCGAGACTGGTTGGCCTCAACCAGCGCGGTGCGCAGGCTGAATCCCTCGGCAATGATCGACAGGCTGAGCACCACCACCGGCACCCACCACCACGGCGAGGTCAGCAGGCTTTCACCGACGTGGCCGCTGCCGAGTTCTTGATACTTGTGCCACGCCTCATACAGCGCGAACAGGCCGCCCAGCGAGAACAAAATGATCGACACCAGGAACGCGGCCAGGTAACGCGAGCGGCCGTAGCCGAACGGATGCTCCGGAGTGGCCTCGCGTTTCGCCTGCTTGCCCCCAATCAACAGCAGCACCTGATTGCCGGTATCCGCGACGGAGTGGATCGCCTCGGCCAACAGTGACGAGGCGCCGGTGAGTAGCCAAGCGCCGAACTTGGTTACCGCGATGAACGAGTTGGCGGCTGCCGCCGCCAGCACAGCTTTGGTGCCGCCTTCAGTGCTCATAGTGTAGGAGTCTGCCTGATGTGTTCGTCAGCCTCGCCCATACCGGCCCGCAGGTAGGCGGCGGCATAGCGGCCATATTGCAGCAGCATCACGTAGCGTTGGCTCGCACTAATGGCGGGCTCTGCTGCTCCCGAGGAGATGCGGCAACTGGGCACTCCAAAGTTGGCCGCCAGCTCGGCTAGCCACTCGCCGTCCGCGCCGCGTTGCTCGTCGGCTACCTGGTCGTCGAGCAGCACCAGCACTGGCGCTGCTGCAGTCTGATCCTCGACAGGATCGCTGAACAGGTCTCGGCGGCGGCTCTGCCGCACCAACACCGCGAGTTGGGCAGCGTCGGCAGCCAACGCTGGTTGTCCGCTTGAGCTACGGAACTTGGTTGCCAGCTTTCTGGCCGCTACGGCCGCCAGCCTGGTACCGCCCCACAGCAGCGGTAGCTCGTCGCCGATTCCCAGGGCCAGGTTCTTGGCCGGATTCTGCGAAGAATCGAGCCGGGGGGAGCATTCGGCCGCGACTAGGTCGGCGGCGTCAGCCAGATGCTCGATCAGAATGTGGGGGCCCAAGCCAACTTCGCCGAGCCGAGCCAGCACCGTCATGGTTTGGATCAGCGCATCGTCCGCGACCGGAAACCACATGCTCCTAGTCGACTGCGCCGTCACCGCTAGCTGACTGTCAGTCGGCGCGGCCACCAGCAGCCCAGCACCCCGCCGGGCCGCGTCCTGCACGGCTTGCAACTCGGCTTTTCCGGCCGTCTCGCCGCCCAGCACGACCACGAAATCCAGGGCGCTCACCCAGCCGGGCAGCCCCGGCCGTGACCAGCGCACGACGGGAACCGGGCACACCGATTCCAGGGCGGCTCGTAGCACCCCAGCGCCCCGGCCCACCAGCACCATGGCCCGTGGCCGCTCCAATCGATCAAGCCGTACCGCCTCGGTTGCCGAGGCAGCCTCGCGCAGCCTGGCCCCCGTCATGGCTAGCCAACGCAATTGTTGATCGGCAACTAGCTGCGGGGATTCAACTAAGGCGTCGTCAAACATGGGCTTAGGTGCTCCGTGCCTGATCGAGCAGCAACGCTGGGATCTGGTTCTTCACCGGGAACGCGAGCCCACATCCGGCACCGGTACAAACCACCTCGTGTCGGTCATAATCGACGGCGAACTTGGCGTTACATGCCGGGCAAACGATTACCGCCAGCAGTTTTTCGGAAAGCTCCATCTCTGACTCACTCACGGCGTTCCTTTCGACGATGTATTGGAGATCAATTTAGCGCGAAGGTCGATGCTGCCGCGAGGATCTCGTCGCGTAGCCGAACCAGTTGCGCCTGGCTTGTTGTCTCCACGTTGAGTCGCAGTAACGGTTCGGTGTTGCTGGCACGCACGTTAAACCACCAGTCCTGGGCGCGGCTGGTCATCGTCAGGCCGTCAACATAGTCAGCAACCGCGCGGTCGGCGAATTCCGCTGCCAGCCGCTGCTGGCAGGCCGCAATATCGGCTACCTGCAGGTTGATCTCGCCGGAGCGGAAGAATCCGTCGAATTCGGCGGCGAGGGCGGACAACGTGGCACCGGATCGCCGCACTAGCTCCATCACATGCAACGCGGCAAGCATTCCGGTGTCGGCTGACCAGAAATCACGGAAATAGTAGTGGGCGGAGTGCTCGCCACCGAAGATCGCCTGCTGCTCGGCCATCGCTGCCTTGATGTAGGTGTGGCCTACTTTGGCAGACACCAGTTTTCCCCGGTCTCCGACTGCGGCCGCTACCGCCCAGGAGGTGATGGAGTTGATGACGATGGTGGCTCCGGGCTCTTGCTCCAGCTCAGCCAGCGCGATCATCGCCGTGATCACGGACGGATCAACCACCTCGCCGCGCTCGTCGATTAGGAAGCAGCGGTCGGCGTCGCCGTCGAACACCAGCGCCAGGTCGGCGTGATGTTCCCGAACCGCTTGCTGCGCGGCCACCAGGTTCTCGGGGATCAGCGGATTGGGCGGATGGTTAGGAAACGTGCCGTCTAGCTCCAGGTAAAGCCCGATGATTTCGAGGCCGCGACCGGCCAGGACACTGCGGGCGGTATGGCCAGCCATGCCATTGCCGGCATCAACGACAATCTTTAGCCCGCCGGGCCCAGCCACCGGCACCAGCTCGTTGAGCTTTGCCGCGTAGGCCGCCAGGGTGTCCAGTTCGCGGTAGCCGCCAGGAACCGGACTACCGCTGGCGGCGGATGAAGCGATGTCTCGCAACCTGACCATGAAATCTGCGGGTACGGGTTTGGCGTCTCGCAAGCAGAACTTGATGCCGTTGTCGTGGGATGGGTTGTGGCTGGCGGTGAACTGCACCCCCGGCAGCCCAAGCCAGCCGGAGGCGAACCACAGCTGGTCGGTTGCCGACAAGCCGATGTCAATAACACTCGCACCAGCACCACGGGCCCCCGATATGAAGGCCTGGCTCAGCTCGCGACCCAGCCCACGCATGTCGCGGCCCAACACAAATTCCTGCCCCGCTAACTGCAGTAGTTCGACGTAGGCGCGACCTAGCTCCCGCGCCCCAGCCAGATCCCAGTCGACCGTAGTGCCGCTGACGCGGCCACGAATGTCGTTGGCTTTGAAGATCGACGGGTGCAGCACGGCTCAACCCTGGTTAGCTGCCCCCGGCAGCAGCGTTAGATGCCCCACCCGGCGTCCTTGCGACACGACGGGTCGCTCCTCAGGCTCATCAGGTTGCTGCCCGACCTCGCGGATCGCTTCGGCAAGCGCAAGCAGATCGTCGTCGGCACCGGTTGGCAGCTCGTCGATTGGCAGCTTCAGCAGTTCCCAGCCGACGGGCACGCTGGTGCGCTGCCCGTGATAGTCACACAGGTCAAAGCCGCCTGGCTCGGGAGAACTCGACAGCGGCCCCAACACCGCCTGCTGATCGGCGTAAGCATAAGTCAAGGTGACTTTGGCTGGGAGGGCGCACCCCGTCCGGCTACACAATCGCACGCTGCGACGATACCTGAGCGACGGCTAGAATTGCCGCATGCCACGCACACGGGACCGACACGGCCGAGGCATTCGTGGGCCGCTGGCGATTCCGTCTGCGGCACTGCCAAGCGGGCTACAGCGACCTAGCCGTGCTGAGTTCTTTACCAGTTGCGTCGAGGACGCCGTACAACGCATCGAGGAGAAGCGCCCAGGAGCCTTCGCCAGCGTCCGTATTGGTATCGAAGAGGTGCCGCTGCTACGTAACAACTGGACGGGCGACCGGGTACCCATGTCGGCGGGACTGGAGGCCAGCCGTAACCGGAAGGCCACTTTAGTGCTTTACCAGCGGCCGTTGGAACTGCGAGCCCGGACGCGCAGCGAGCTACACCAACTCGTCCACCGAACCATCGTGGAACAGTTAAGCGCCATCCTGGCCATGCCCCCGGAAGACTTGAGCGACGACTGGGCGGGCTAGCTGCACCACAGGCCCCTAACCAGCCTCCCGATCAGCGAAGGCTGAGATCCAGCCTGGCTGGCACCGCGCTAGTTTCGGGATCACCGTAGGGCTGCATCGGCGCGACCGCGACGCCTGGGCCCGCAAGAGCTACTGCTCCCACTATCTTCCCCGTGGTTTCGGCAACCACAAAGGTGGGCTGATCACCAGGCAGCTCAAACTGGCTGGTCTTTCCGGCCGGAATCACAAGCCGAGAGATTTCTTCCTGCCCGCCGAGCGGAGTGTGACTCAACCGCACACTGACGTCGGCTTCACCAGGGTTGCCCAACAACACCCGGGCTTTGGCTGGAACCACCGCAGCCAAGTCACGGTAGCTCGTGGCCGGTGCGATGCGGGCCTGATCACTGCCGTCAGCCGCGACTACCAGGTCGGCGATGATGTCGCGGTCTGCGTCAACGATTAGGGTGCTTGCATCTTCGTTCAACGCTCCACTCAGTTCGATTGCCAAGCTGGAACGGGCCGGGATGCTGATGTCCGCACCGCCGTTGGGGATGTATCGCGGCGTGCTACCCAAAGCGGTAATGGTGACTGCTGCCCGCTCGTTGTCGGGATTGGCCAGCAGCACCCGAACGGTCTTGGCACCTGCGTCGACGCCTGGCAAGTACAGCTGTTGCGAAGGTGAGGCAGCAGACAATCCCGCCAAGGTCTGCCCGGACTTGGTGATTGCATGCAGGCTCACCCGACCGGTTCGTGCCGTGTAGAGCACCGCGACCGGGTCTTCACCTGAGACCAGCGCATTCAGCCCAATCCGACGTTGCTGCCCCACGCCGACCAAGATGTCGCGCGCCCCAACCGGGGATACCTCGCCGTCTTTGGTCAACAAGGTCAGATCCACGGAGGCGGCTACCTTGTCGGAGTTTGTTAGCACCAACTCCGTGGCCGCTGGGCTTGGCAGCACCAGCGCGCCACTGGCGAGCGCGGGGGTGCACGGCAGCCACTCAGTCAACGAATCTCCTGCTGCCAGCAGTGAGCCACCAACCAGTAACTGGTCGCCGCTTAGCAGCGTTGGTTGCTCACTGGCGGGCAATACCTGAGCGGTGGCTAGCTGTTTTCCCGAAGCATCGATTGCGCCAACATGTTCACTCGGCCCGACGTGCGGCGTACCAGCCGGGCACACGGCCTTTGCTAGCCGAACGGGTTGCAGCGGCTCAGTGATCGGCAGATCGGCGGGCTTGATTAGCGTGATGGAGATTGCCGCCAACGCCACGCAAACCAGCAAAGCGAAAGTTTCCAACGTGCGTAGCAACATCACATCCCCCTTCTCGCCCGACGCCTGGTACCTGCGGTCGGCAACCGCAGAATCAACAGCAGCGCCAGCAGGACCCCGTGCCAGAACGGCAGCCAACCGGTGGAGTGCCGCGACACGTCCAACTCACCGCCCAGCTCCGCTGGCAGCACGAGGGTGGCCGCGGGCTGCCCGGAAGCATGCTCCAGCAGTTTCCCATCGACCCGCACCTGCCAATTCGCGTCGGCTTTCCCGACGACCTGCAACAGCCGCTCGTGATCCGCAGCGGTCACCTGGCCGTCGACCACAGCGCTCACCTCGTCGCCATCAATGATGTGGTAGCGGGAGACCAGCCCGACGACCGACCATACGACGGCGTCATCCCCAGCCTCGGCGCCAACAAGGTCAGCGGCATTGCCTAGGGCAGCGATGCGTTCGGGATCAAAGCCTCGGGCATATACATGGCTGATGGCCAGGTCCGAGAGCCGCTTGCTCAGGTCCTCGGGGGCGTCGCCGCCCACGAACAGCTGCACTAGCTCGGCATAGGCCGACTGATCGCCGCCAAACAGTGGGCGTTCTGCGCTGCCCCAGACCGGATGCTCAGCCGAGACCAGATTCCAGGTGAGTTCATCGTTGTCGCGGGTGATCAAGAGCGCCTTGGTTGCCCGCTCGGAGGTGATCACGTCAGTCACATAGCTCGGCAACGCCTGGGCAGCCGGGCCGACCGGACCATGGAAACCAATGAAGCCCCACAGCACCATTGCGCCCAAGCCCAACAGCCCAAATAGCCCGGAAAGGAGCCGGTTCGCCTCGCCCCGCATGTGCGGCCAGAGGAATGCCGCGATCGCGAGCAGCGCCCAGCCAGACAGCAACGGCCGAGTGACATCATCCCCAATCGGCATGCCGAGCCGGGATACCACGAGGCCAGCCAGGACCGTCACGGCAATGACGGCGATCCAGATGATTCGTTTAACCCGGCTTGACTCGGCGACAATGGCCGCACCGGACAGGATGATCAACCCGGCGAAGAAAGCTAGGGTGCCCCACCACGGCAGCCCCGAAGATCCAAGTCGCTCCACCAGCTGATCGACCGAGATGGCTGGCACCTCTGGCCAAGCTATCGGGTCGATCCCGGTCATCAGCCGACCGGGCGAAGCCGCCAATTCAGGCAGCCAAGGCAGCAAGAACAGCAACGGGATGCCCAACACCACGCCAACCTCGACGACGCGGCGGGGACGGTTGATGATCACCACCACGGCGATCGCTAGCGCCAATAGCCACAGCACCGGCCAAATCGCAACCGCAACTAGCAGCCACCAGGCGAGCCCGGCCGGGGAGCGTAACCGTTCAGCCAGATCGTTATCGACGCTGCCGATGCCAGCCAGGCTGCGCACCATCATCGGTAGACAGATGGCCAACACGAGGCCAGAAATGTCACCACCGGTGACGGTTCCGAACATGATAGTGGCCCCACCCCACACCAGTGATAGCCCGGCTGCGGCAACCGAGTCCACCTCAAGGCGTCGCAGCATGGCGCCGGCAGCCGCCACTGCGGCCGCTGGCCCGAGTACCAAGGTGATCAACCCGAACCAGCCAGGTTGTCCCAGCGTCAGCAGCGAACCCAGCGCTGCAAATCCCAGCCACGGCGGGGCGGAGCCGACAGCTGACGGGAGCGGGGTCAAGTAACTGCGCCAAGCATCAGCAAACGTTTGGGGTGCGGGCAATAGGCCGCCGCCAGCAATCGGCCCCCCGACCAGGGTGCGAAGTGCCGCCAGCCCAGCCAGCACGGCCAGCGCGACGGCGAACAATTGCGGTGAGAACCAGCGCCGACGCCGCACGCCCCGATCGGCGAAATCGTCGCCGGTTAGTTCATCCAGGCTGGTAGTAGAGCCCACGTCTTCAGCGCGCCCACCAATGTCGGCCAGCACACTGCCCAAGACTTTGTCGAACCACCAGCGGCGCTTGGGCAGCAGGTCGCGGGCATCAACCGGCTCGTCCACTAACCGAGCTTGTAGCGATTCAACTGCCTCGGGGCTTCGGTTATGACGGCGCAGCGCTGCCAACTCGGAGCGGGCCTGGCTTGGCGATTTGGCTAGGAAGAACCCGATTGCCCGTAGCCACGACCAGCGCCCCAGCTTGGTTGAGCCACGGGCGGCCATGAGGCGCAACGCTGCCAACCGGTCAACCAAATGGTAGGGACCAAGTTCCGAGTGGCGTTCACCGAACCTGCCAGCCTGATGGTGAACCACGACCGCCTGCGGGCAGGTCATCGCCGAATACCCAGCGTCCAGTGCCCGCCAGCAAAACTCTAGCCCCTCCCGGTGCAACTGCGTTTCTGGCGCTAGCCCAGCGAGTTCTTGAAAAACCTCGCCCCGGATCAGCATGCCAGCAGTAGACCCGCCGAGCACTTGGGTGGCAGGCAATTGGCCCTGGTGAATTTCATCCTCTTCAACGAAGCCGACGCGAACCCCGTTTTCCGAAATGGTCTGCCCGGCCTCCACCACGATGTCGGGATAGTTGCGCCGAGTCGGCGCCAACAAGGTGGGCAGCAAGATGGCGGTCTCGCTGGCCTCCGATTCGCGCACCAGCATCCCTAGCGCATCTGGCCAGGGGGCGCAGTCATCGTGTAGCAGCCACACATACTCGGGACGGGAGCTACCAAGGGCCTGGTTCACGCATTCGGCGAAGCTGTCCGTGGCCTCGGCGGTGACGATTGAGTCGATGATCCCGCTGCCCAGCGCGACTTCGAGCAACTCGCTGCTGTCGTCAGTTGAGCCCGCTTCGACCGCAATGATCGCCCCGGGTTTTGGGTCCAGTTTTTCTAGGCTGCTCAGGTGTCGAGGCAACCAATCCGAGCCGTTGTGGACCACCACAACGGCTAAAACTCCTGAGGTATCCGGAAAAACTACCTCGGTTGCTGCGTCGGGATCGTCAAGCCACGACCACAGTTCCTGGCCGGAAGTAGTCGAAGTCACATCGCCGCACGTCGTAGTCGGCGGCGTTCCCGCTCAGACAGCCCGCCCCAGATACCGAAGCGCTCGTCATTCGCCAATGCGTACTCGAGACACTCAGTTCGCACCGCACACTCCTGACATACCCGCTTAGCCTCTCTGGTCGAGCCGCCTTTTTCAGGGAAAAATGCCTCAGGGTCGGTCTGCGCACACAGGGCTTCCTCTTGCCACGCATACACACCCTCGGGCTGCGTGATCCAGGCCCATACATCGCTCATTGTGCCTCCTGGGCAAATTACATACGTGCAATTCGAGTTTAGTCAACCTTTGTCGGCGTGTCGAACTGGTAAATACCATGCTATAAGCGCTAGGCAACCCCTGAGAGGAGCATGCTACCCCGCGCAGCTAGCCTCGCTTGGCGTGGGATCAGCAGAGGTCCGGGCCGACGCGCTCCCGAACCAGATCGACCAGTTGTTTCACTCGCTGCGCATCAGTGATGTCGGCGACCAGCGTCGCTTGGTCGGTGTGCACGATCAGCGTGTCCACGATGGCCAAGCCAGCCACGACGTGATCGGGCTGCGTGTTGATGATGATGCAGCCGCTGGTATCAAGGTTGACGCTACGGCCGAGAATCCGGTTGCCGTCGTCGTCAACGCTGAATTGCTCAGCCAGGCTGACATAGCCGCCTACGTCGCGCCAGTCCAGGTCCAGCGGGACCGCGACCACCCAGGCGGTGGTCGCGCCAGCGCTGACCGGCTCCATGATGGCGAAGTCGACGGAGTTGGGCTCGAGGCTTGCAAATACCGCTGGGACACAGGCGGGGTCGGCCGCCATGCGAGCCACCTTGGCGGCCTCGGCCGGCAGTAGCGCCGTCAGCTGGGCCAGCAACGTGCGGGCCTGCCAGCAAAACATTCCCGAATTCCACCAGTAGTTCCCACTCGCCAAGTACTGCTGCGCCACCTCGGCGTTCGGCTTCTCCTTGAATCGCCGCACGTGATACACCCCGGGAAAGCCAGCCAGCTCTTCGCCACGCTCCAAATAGCCGTAGCCGGTATGCGCGTAGCTCGGCACCACCCCCATCGTCACTAGCGCGTCGTCGGACTGCTCGGCGACCTCGAAGGCCAGCCGCAGGGCGGCTTGAAACTTGGCTTTCGGCTCCATGATGTGATCCGCCGCCAGCATGGCCACAACTGCGGCCGGGTCACGTTCGGCCAACACCGCAGCCGACCAGGCGACGGCCCCCAGCGAGTCCCGGCCGACCGGCTCACCCAATAGGTTTTCCGGCAACAGCTCGGGTAGTTGTTCGGCCACCGCAGCCGCATAGGACGCCCCGGTGCACACCAGAATTCGCTCCGGCGGCAGTAACCCGGCCAGCCGGTCGTATGCCAGCTGCAGCAGGCTCTTGCCGTCGAAGAGCTGCAGCAGTTGTTTTGGGGTTCCTTGCCGGGACAGGGGCCACAGTCTGGTCCCCGATCCGCCTGCCATGATCACCGCGTAACGCATAACCTCAGCCTAGCCACCTAGACTTGCCTCATGCTTGTTGCAGCAATGCGCCAACAGCTGCGGCGATCCGCAGGCAAACCGCTGCTCACCCACTACGACGGCGCGAGTCGGGTGGAGCTTTCGTATGCGACTTTCGCAAATTGGGTGGACAAGACCTGCAACCTACTGGACACGCTGCTGGTGGAGCCCGGCGATCCGGTAGATCTTCGCCTCCTAGACAGTAATCCCGGCCACTGGGTCACCTTGGTTTGGCTGTTGGCGTGCTGGCAGTACGGCTGCCCCGTGAAGCAGGAAAATCGGCCAGCCGCCCTGTGGGTAGGCGGCCCAGAGATCGCGGCAGCCGAAACACCAGGTGTCGCTTGCAGCTTGGATCCGCTGGGCCGCGGCCTAGCGGGTTCCGCGCCGCCCGGCTGCATCGACTACGTAGAAGTGCTCGCCGAACCCGACGACTATCTCGCTGCACCACAACCGGCGACCGAGACCGCCTGGGGCACCCTCACTCACGCCGACGTGGCCGCCACACTGCCGCGAGACAACCGGGCCCTATTCATTGACCCAACTGCTGGCTGGCCCACAACCCAACAACTAATCGTTTCGCCGTTGTTGGGCGGTGGCTCCAGCGTCATTGCCACAAACTGTTCCGCGACCACACTGGCTCAGCTTCGGCGTGACGAACGAATCAGTTAGTCCTCTTCGGGCTCGCCCTCAGCTTCGGGCTTTTCCGCAGGCTGCTCTTGCTCCGGGTTGGCTTCTTCGGCCAACATCGCGGCGCCACCGCCAAGGGTGCCGAGCATCTGGCGAACATTTGCCAACTGCGCCGAGATCGCATCGCGACGCGACCCCAGGGCCGCCAACTCACGCTCGGAGTCGCGGCGCAGGCGATCCCGGGTCTCTTTGGCTTCTGTCACCATAGTTTCGGCCTCGTACCGCGCCTTCGCCAGGGTGTCATCGGCTTGAGTCCGCGCATCAGCCAGCACGCGGCGGGCCTCGTTCTGGGACACCTCAAGTTCGCTCTCGATAGCGGCCAGTCGCTGCTCGCGTTCGCTGGCCTGCCGCTCGAACTCCGCTTCGGCTTGATCACGGCGAACTGCCAGGGTGCGCTCAAAATCAGTTGCTGCCTGCGCCGCCCGCGCCTGCTGCGATTCGTAGTAGGCCTCGCCCTCGTTACGCCTAGCCATCGCGTCATGGTCAGCTTGATCGATAATCTCGTCTGCCCGCTTCTTTGCCGCCGAGACCACTGCCGCAGCTTCTGCTTTTGCGCGGCTAACCATGTCAGCTGCCTTATTCTCAGCCTCGCTGAGCATATCCGCTGACTGGCTCTTTGCCTTGCTGAGGGTGTCCTCGGCAGCCACATTTGCCTGCTGCCGAATGTCTCCGGCCTCTTCTTCGGCGAGAGTCAGCATAGAACCGATACGTTCACCCAAGTCCGAATAGGAGGTGCGGGTGACGTTCTCGGCCGCAGCGTTAGCCTGCTGCAGCTGTACCTGTAACTGCTCCGCCCGCCGCTCCAGCTCGCCGTTACGTTCTTCCGCCTTGCTGAGCTGCATGGTTACCTGAGCCGCCTCCACCCGGGCACGTTCGACGGAACGACTCAAATTGCGTAGCTCGTTGTCGACCTCTGTCGGTTCGTAGCCCCGCAATACGGTTCGGAACATCGGCTGGTTCATACTTCCCCTTTTCCTGCTTCTTGTTCGCCCGGTACAGCCAACGCATCAATGACGCCTGACAGCTGACTCAGGTGTTTAACGATATTTTCTCGCCGTTGGGTCAATTCTTTCACTTCTTGGCGAGCCGCACTGAGCATCTCATTGGCTTGCTGCCGCATGTCATCGGCTTCGGCACGTGCTTGTTCTAGCGCGGCCACCGCCTCTTCCCTGATGCCCCGTGAACGTTCAAATGATTCTTGCTGGGATTGCTTGAGTTCTGCCTGGATCTGTTGCCGCAGCAACTCGGTGCGTTGATGGACTTCCGCAGCCTGTTTCTTCGCCTGCTCGAGGGTGCTAGCCACCTCAGCTTTGCCCTGCTCCAGCAGTTGCGTAGCCTCGGCTTCAGCGGCGTCCCGACGCTGCTGGGCTTCCTCGGTGGCGGCAGCCAGCACCGCCTTGGCCCGCTCGCGTATATCGGCAGCCTCGGCCTGAGCCCCCGCAAGTTCTTCCTGGCTGCGCTTTTCCACATCTACCCGGATCTGGTTCAGCTCGATCCGGGTCTGCTTGGCCTGTTCGGCGGTTTCCGCCCGGGCTTTGTTGCGCTCCGCCTGAACTTCAGCTTCGGCAGCCGTTAGCAGGTCTTGCACCGTGGCTCGAGCCCACACCAACTGCGCATCAGCCTCGTCAATGCGTTCGCGAACCAGTTGGTCTGCTTCTTGGTTTTTCGCCTCAGCCTGCTGCTCCGCGTCGCTGACAGCTTTAGCCGCCGCAGCTAGCGATTCGTTGTAGTGGACGCGGCCAGCTTCGCGTTCTTCGGCGGCTTCAGCCTCGGCTTGGTTGATGATCTGATCAGCCGCTACCTGGGCCGCAGCCCGAATTTGGGCTGCAGCTTCTTGCGCTTGCTGGGCTAGCTCATCAAGTTCGGCCTCGTGCTGTTTCCGCGTTTCGGTAAGCAACTGCTCTTGATCCAGCGCTCTAGCTTCGGCTAATTCCTCAAGCTGGGCTGCCTGCTGTTTCGCTTGGTTGATCCGCACATCGGCGAGCGCTCTGGCCTGCGCCACGATTTCATCCGCTTCTTGCCTTGCGGCGGCTACCAGTTCGTCAGCGTTTTCCTGGGCGGCCGCAGAAATCGCCGCCACCTCATGACTGGTATCGGCAAGCATCCGATCAATGTCTGCTCGCACCTCGGCAAGCCGTCGGTCGGCGGCAGCGTTCTCGGCCATGAGCCGATCTCGTTCGGCCTTTTCGTGCAGCGCCTGAGCCCTGATGTTTTCGGCCTCGGTTTCTGCTTCGGTTCGCAGTGCACGCGCGAATTCCTGAGCTTGGGTTAGCAGCCTGGTTGCCTGCCCATCCTCGGGGGGATCGAACGTCATCGAACTCACAGACATATCATTGTGTAAAGCTGACTGGGTAGCAAGATAAGGCCATAGCCTTCACTGCCGATCCCTGCCCGCTAGGAAACCCAGCCCCCAGGCCCCGTGCATAATCGCCAGCACAACCGGGAACCACGCCCGGGCCCGGCCGGGTAGATCGCGCACCACCGTGGTAGCGGCTGTTAAGAAACTTAGATAAAGCAGTGGCAACACCAACCAGGCAGGCCACCAGCGGAGCCGCGCCATCGCACTAACCAAGGCGGCGAGAATGCCGAATCCGGATGCGGCCACGGTGATCGGCGGCGCTAGGTAGCGCAGGCTCAACGTGTCAGGGTGACGTCGCACCACTTCCCGCCGCCACTGGCCGGTTCGGTAGAACTGCCGAGCCAACGCCCGCCAGCCTGGCCGCGGCCGATAAACCACCCGCAACTCCGGCGAGAAATAGACCTGACACCCGGCCTTGCGCAACCGATAGTTCAATTCCCAGTCCTGGGCTCGTTGCAGGGTTTCGTCGAAACCACCAACCGCAGCTAGTGCCTCCTTGCGGAACACCCCCAAGAAGACGGTGTCGGCTGGCCCAGCCGGAGTCTGCGCGAGGTGGAAGCCACCACCACCCAAACCCAGCCGCGAGTTGTAGGCAGCCGCTACCGCTTGCTCGAAGGGGGTGGTGCCTTGCGCGTCCATCAAGCCACCGACGTTTGCGGCACCAGTCTCGGCGAGCAGCCGAACCGCGGTCGCAATGTAGCCGGCGCTAAGCTCGCCGTGGCCATCCACGCGCACGATGATGCTGTGTTTAGCCGCTGCGATCGCCAAATTAAGCGCTACCGGAGTGATACCTTGAGGGTTTTCGATGACCCGAATCCGCGGATCCGCTGCCGCAAGCTCAGCGGCGATGGCCTCGGTACGATCCTCGCTGGGACCGACGCTGAGCAGTATCTCCATTGGCCCGGCATATTGCTGAGCCAGCACCCGCCGCACCGCGGCGCGAAGATGGCGCTCTTCGTTGCGCACTGGCATTACGACGCTGACCGCTGCCGGTAGATACTGCTCCACCTAGCCCACACTACAGATGCTGGCCGGGTCTACGGCCTCACTTGTTGAAGCTTCGTCTTGCGTTGCCTGGCTCGTGGCCGTGGCCACGGTCTGGGTCGGGGCTGCTGACTGCGACTGGCTCGCGGTTGGGGCTGGCTGATCCGCCTGCTCTGCCTGCGCAATCTTTTGTTCGACCACGACTCGAATCTTGCTGTAGTCGGGATCGCCTGGGGTGATCAGCGGCGGGCTGAAGTTCACGGTGGTGATGGGCAACTGTTTCGCCTTGATTGCCAACTGAGTTAGGTCGGCGACCTTACTGTGACTGACATCAGTGCGCACAAGGTCGCTGCCCGCCTCGGAGAGTTCCACGAATCGGCTGGCCAGCGTAGGCGGATCCAGCTGCTTGGCCATGGCCGACAACAGGCACTTTTGCCGAATCATGCGCTCGTAATCACTCGACTCAGCCCGCGAGCGGCCAAACCACAGCGCGTGATAGCCATCCAGCAGCACATCATCGCCTTCTTCGATGTAGCCACTGATCGGGGAGCTTCCCCCGCCGATCGGAATGGGCTTGCCGACATTGACCCGAACGCCTCCCATCGCGTCAATCAACTTGGCGAAGCCTTGCATGTCGACCATCGCGTAATAGTTGATGCTCAACCCCAGGGTCTCCTCGACTGCTTCAGTGGTCGCCGTGAGCCCGGGCTCAGCGACATCCGGGTATAGGTGCGGTCGATCGGAGGCGTAGGTGTAAATCGCGTTGATCATGCAGGTGGAATCGGGGCAGCGGAAACCATCCGGGAACTCATCGGCCAGTGGCGATCCCGCCGGGAAGGGCGCACCAACCAGGTTCCGAGGCAAGCCAAAGATCACCGTCCGACCAGTTTCGGCGTCGATGGAGGCAACATTGATCGAGTCGGGACGTACCCCCTGCCGCTCGGCAGACGCGTCGACTCCCAGTAACAGCACGTTGTAGCGGCCGGCCTGGGCCTCATCGTTGCCGCCACCGCGAAAGATATCGGCCGCGTTGGTTGCGGCGGTAAACAAGCTGGCCGCGAAAGCAGTAGCGATTCCCATCACCAGGATCAGTACCGCCACGATCACCGTCAGCACGATTCGTTGTTGCTGAACTAAGCTCAGCGGCCTACCCAGTCGCCATGCGTCAAGTAGCAGCAGCACCCAGCCCGCGAACAGCAGCCAGCAAAGGATTTTCCCGATCGGTGCGAAACCGAGCAACCCGGCCACGAATGGCCCGGGGAAAAGCCACAATCCCAGCCCGACCAAGACCGCAGCGACGACCAGCGAGAGGAACCCGGTGAGAACGTACTTGCCGAGACGCCGGTTGCCTGCCACATACTGCGCTGAGCCTGGCAGAACCGCTGACATGATGAGCAACGCGATGGCTCTGCGGCCCCGCACTGCCTCAGCACTGTTCATTGCTTGCTCCTAGGGATGATGTCGTTACCCAGGCTGCCCGGAGTTTGCTACTGGTTCACGTAGGCGCGCCGACTACAATGGCGCTATGAGGTCACGATGAGCACCAACCACAACTCAGACGACTTGGACTGGCTATATCGGCGTGACGAAGAGGCCACCCGGGTAATGCCTACGCAGCCGGCCGCCCCACCACAGCCGAGCAGCACGCTGGCAGCTTGGCCCAGCCCGCAGGGCACCCAGCCCCCGGTTCCACCGCAACCTCCCATGCCACCGCGCCCGCCCGTACCGCCGGTGCCGCCGCCACGCCCCATGCCAGTGATGCCCCAACCCATGCCGCAGACACCTCCACCGGGGCGACCACGCCGCCCTGGCAGGAGCGTGCTTCGAGTAATCGGAACATTGCTGATCGCCTGGATCGTGTTCTTGGTCGGGGTGCCGATCTACGCCTGGCTGACTAGCAATGCGGTTGACACCACTCCTGCCAGTCGAGAATTGGCCGATCAACCGGGGCGGGTCACTTTGCTGGTCGGGTCCGATTCGCGCGAAAACCTGAGCGCTGAGGATCAATCCAGGCTGGGCACCGGATCAATTGAGGGACGGCGCACGGACACCATGCTGCTGCTCTACCAGCCACCGACCGGGCCGGTAACGCTGATCTCGCTACCCCGAGACTCCTACCTGGAGATTCCAGGCCACGGCAAGAGCAAGTTGAATGCGGCCTACGCATGGGGCGGCGCACCATTGCTCATTGAGACGATCGAACTAAACACTGGCGTGAAGATCGACGACTATCTTGAGGTCGGTTTCTTAGGCGTCGTCGATCTCGTTGACGCGGTCGGCGGGGTCGAAGTCTGTCCCGAAAAGCCGATGCAGGATCGAGATTCTCACCTCGATATTCCCGCTGGCTGCCAGCAACTCGACGGCGTGACCGCGCTGGCCTACGTGCGCATGCGCAAGGCAGACCCGCGCGGTGATCTGGGACGAATGGAGCGGCAGCGGGAGATCATCCACAAGGTCGCGACCGCAACCCTGAGCCCGCTGACTTTCATCAATCCCCTGCGCTATTGGAGCATCAATGGTGCCGCCAGCAAGTCGCTGACGCATAGCACCGAAACCGGGCCGATAGAGGCAGCACAGACCGCGCTTGGCTTCGTGAAATTCGCGACCGGCGGCGGGATTTCGGTCACCGTGCCAGTAGCTGACGCCAACGCCCGCACCCCGGCTGGCTCCAGCATGATTTGGGACAAGGAAGAGGCGCAACGCCTGTTCACGGCCGTCGCCACCGGCGACACCGAGACCTTGGCAACCTTCAGTAACTAGCCAGGCGCCCTATCACGGGGGTGGCAAACGGCCACCAGATCGTGTGGGGTTACTCGCCACTAGGGGACTGCTTGGCAACTATCGAGGCGTGAACCACGTCGCCGACGCTGAATGCTTTGCTGCCAACTGCGGTCTGCACCAGCAGGCGGCCGGCCTCGTCGACGCCTAGCCCCTTCCCGGCTAGCGCCTCGCCCTCGGCGGTGATCGTCAGCTGTCTGCCGACTGAGGCGCAGGCAGCCAGATAACGCTGGCGTAGCAGCGCCAGCGGCAGCTGCTGCAATTGGGCAATACCCGCGAGCACGCTGGCCACGAGCGCGGCTGGCTCGACGCTGATTCCGGCCAGGTTCAGCGCGGTAGCGGTGGCGACCGGCAGCTGTTCGACCGTCAGCTGCAGGTTGATGCCGATGCCAATAACGGCTTTTGCGCCTGCGGGCGTCTCGACTCGCTCCGCCAGGATCCCGCAGACCTTGCCGCCGTCAACCAGCACGTCATTTGGCCACTTGAGTTCTACCCGGCCAGGTTCTTCCGTGGCAGCGGCGATGGCGTCTCGCACCGCCACCCCAGCCAGTAACGACAGCCACCCCCACTGTTCGGGTGCCAGCTCCGGCTCCACCAGCACTGACATACTGATCGATCCGCCAGGCGGGCTTGCCCAGCTGCGCTCTCGCCGGCCGCGGCCGCGCGTCTGTTCTAGGGCGACCAGCACCTCTCCTGCCGCCGCCCCAGACCGGGCCTGGGCAGCAAGATCGGCGTTGGTGGAACCGGTGACCGCCACCACCCGGATTGGCCCCCAGTTGGTCGTTGCGGGGAGCCGGTCGGCAATCATATGAGAAGTTAGTTCGGGCATCACACCTCCACGATAGAGTGACGAAATGGATATCGACATCCACACCACCGCTGGGAAACTGGCCGACCTGGAACGCCGCATCAATCAGGCGATCCACGCCGGTTCCGAGGCTGCCGTCGAGAAGCAACACGCCCGCGGCAAGCTGACCGCCAGGGAGCGCATTGAGGCCCTGCTGGACGAGGACACCTTCGCCGAGTTCGACGAGTTCTCCAGACACCGCGCCCACGGTTTCGGCATGCAAGAAAAACGGCCCTACGGCGACGGCGTGGTCACGGGCACCGGCGCCATCCATGGCCGCCCCGTCTGCGTCTTTAGCCAGGACGTCACCGTCTTTGGCGGCGCCCTGGGCCAGGTGTACGGCGAGAAGATCGTCAAGATCATCGACTTCGCCATGAAGACCGGCGTGCCGCTCATCGGCATCAATGAGGGCGGCGGCGCCCGGATCCAAGAGGGCGTGGTGGCCCTGGATTTGTACGGCGAAATCTTCCGCAGCAACACCCGGGCCTCCGGGGTTATCCCGCAGATCTCGCTGATCATGGGAGCCGCAGCCGGCGGACACGTCTACTCCCCGGCGCTGACCGACTTCACCGTCATGGTCGACCAAACCTCGCAGATGTTCATCACCGGCCCCGAGGTCATCAAGGCCGTCACTGGCGAAGACGTCACCATGGAAGAGTTGGGCGGCGGCCGCACCCACAACACCAAGTCCGGCAATTCGCACTATCTAGCCACCGACGAACACGACGCGTTGGGCTACGTCCGGGAGCTGCTGAGCTATCTGCCGCAGAACAATCTGGAGGATCCGCCAGTCTACGACGAGGCCGAGGTTGATCTGACCATCACTGACCACGACCGGGCCCTCGACACGCTGATCCCCGACTCTCCGAACCAGCCTTACGACATGCATGAGGTCATCCGCAACGTGCTGGATGAGTCGGAGTTCCTGGAGATCATGCCGATGTTCGCCAAGAACGTCGTCGTCGGTTTCGGCCGGATCGAAGGCCGCAGCATCGGCATCGTGGCCAACCAACCCATGTTCTATGCGGGCGCCCTCGACATCGACGCCTCGGAAAAGGCTGCCCGGTTCGTGCGCACCTGTGATGCCTTCAACATTCCGGTGCTCACCTTGGTGGACGTGCCGGGGTTCATGCCTGGGGTGGAACAGGAACATCGGGGCATCATTCGCCGCGGCGCCAAGCTGCTGTATGCCTACGCCGAGGCCACCGTGCCGCTGCTGACGGTCATCACCCGCAAGGCCTACGGCGGGGCTTACCTGGTGATGGGTGCCAAGTCGATGGGGGCCGACATCAATCTGGCCTGGCCGACCGCCCAGATCGCGGTCATGGGTTCGCAAGGAGCGGTCAACGTGCTCTATCGCAAGGCGCTGGCCGAGGCCGATGATCCGGAGGCATTGCGCAGCCGGCTGATGACCGAGTACGACGACGAGTTGGCCAACCCGTATGTCGCGGCTGAGCGGGGCTACATCGACCAGGTGATCTACCCGCACCAGACCAGATCCTTCATCATCAAGGCGCTGCGGCTGCTGCGCACCAAGCGTGAGGTGCTGCCGCCGAAGAAGCATGGGAACATCCCGCTATGACCGGCTATCGCATCAAGTCAGGCAACGCCTCCCCGGCAGAGCTGGCGGCGGTGTTGGCCGCGCTGGAAACCATCCGGTTGGCCACGCCACCGCTGCATTCGGCGAAGGATCGGCCGATCGCTGGTGGCTGGAACTCCTACTACCGAACCGTCCGGGTGGCCCATGCACCGGGCCGGGACGCCTGGCGCACCACGATGAGGTTCTAAGTGCGGCTCATCCTTGCTTCTAGATCACCGGGGCGGCTGCGGATCCTGCGGCACGCCGGTCTCGACCCCGAGGTAATGGTGTCGGGCTTCGATGAGCACCAGATCCAGGATCCGGTGGCCACCTCGCTGGCGCAACGGCTAGCGGTCGCCAAGGGCGAGGCCGTGTTGCCGCGCATCGACGGCGACGCCATCGTGGTGGCCGGGGATTCGGTACTGGAGTTTGAGGGCAAGGCCTGGGGTAAACCGCGAGACGCCGAGGCCGTGGTGCAGCAATGGCGGCGGCTTCGCGGCCGCCAAGGCGTGCTGCATTCCGGGCATTACGTGTGGGTTCGCGACGCCAAGGGGGCGCGCTCAATGCATCGCCTCGCCAGCACCGAGCTAGGCTTCGCCGATCTGCCAGACGACGAGATCCGCGCCTACGCAGCCACCGGTGAGCCGTTGGGGGTAGCGGGTTCCTTCACCATTGATGGGTTTGGTTCGGCCTTCGTGACGCACATCGTCGGCGATCCCCACAACGTCGTCGGCATTTCCCCTTCGCTGCTGCGCCAAATGCTCACCGATCTGGGAATCAGATGGCACCAACTGTGGCAACTGCCGCGGCAGTGATGCGCTAGGAGCGTGCGTCGTAACGCAACGAGATCGCCGAATTGGAGCCACTGACCGTGAACGCGCCAGCGATTCCGGGCCGCTCAAACAATAGGGACAGGTTCTCGTCTGCGGTGATCGTGAAGCCCTGCCGGGGCAGTTCCCGGCGCAGATAGGCCGCTACCTCTTGCCCCGGTGGCGAGTCGAGCACGACCGTCACGGTATTGACCTGATCCACCTGTTCGACGATGTTGGCGGCAACCGGAATCGAAAAACCGGGCGGGGCGTTACTGAAGCCCAGTTCCTGCAGTTCCACTCCGTCGGCCGGAACCGTGATGTTGTAGCTCGCCTGCGCGGTCGGGGTTGACCGGCCGGGGTCGGTGGCGCAGCCGGTAAGGGCCGCCACCGCAACCAGCAGGGCTATCACTCGACGAATCACCTGCCCAGGATACGCGGTCGCCGCGTAGGTCGCTGCCTGCCAGTGAGCAAGGTTGCGGACTTGTCCCTTATAGGCTGCACTTGCCCGCTAGGATCGCGACAAGTGTTTTCCTAGGGCACCAGCGAAGGAGGGTTACTGTGGCCACAGCAATCAACAAGGTACTCATCGCCAATCGCGGTGAAATCGCCGTCCGCGTAATCCGGGCCGCCCGCGACGAGGCTATTTCTTCGGTGGCCGTCTACGCCGACCCAGACCGGGATAGCTTGTTCGTCAAGCTGGCCGACGAAGCCTTCAGCCTGGTTGGTCAAACCGCGGCCGAAACCTACCTGGATGCCGACAAGATTCTGGATATCGCCAGGCAGTCTGGCGCCGACGCCATCCATCCTGGCTACGGTTTCCTTGCCGAAAATGCCGACTTCGCCCGCGCCGTGATCGATGCTGGGCTGATCTGGATTGGGCCGCCGCCCGAGGCGATCGAAAAGCTGGGCGACAAGGTGCAGGCCCGCCACATTGCGGCCAAGGTTGGGGCGCCGCAGGTGCCGGGCACCCCGGATCCGGTCGCCGACGCCGCGGAGGTGTTAGCGTTCGGCCAGCAATATGGCTATCCGGTTGCCATCAAGGCTGCCTTCGGTGGCGGCGGGCGTGGCCTGAAGATCGCCCACAGCGCCGACGAGGTGACCGAACAGTTCGAGTCGGCGACCCGCGAGGCGATCACGGCCTTCGGCCGGGGCGAATGCTTCGTGGAGCGCTATCTGGAACGCCCCCGTCACGTCGAGACGCAATGCCTAGCGGATGCACATGGCAACGTCGTCGTCATTTCCACCCGCGATTGCTCGCTGCAGCGGCGCCACCAGAAGCTGGTCGAGGAGGCCCCGGCACCGTTCCTGACCGCCGAGCAGCAGCAGCGGTTGTACGACAGCTCCAAGGCAATTCTGGCCGAGGCTGGCTACGTGGGGGCCGGTACCTGCGAGTTCCTGGTCGGCATCGACGGCACCATTTCTTTCCTGGAGGTCAACACCAGGCTGCAGGTCGAGCATCCGGTCTCCGAGGAGGTCACCGATATCGACCTGGTGCGTGAGATGTTCCGTATTGCCCGCGGCGAAGTGATCGGCTACGACGATCCCAAGGTGAGCGGCCATGCCATCGAGTTCCGCATCAACGCCGAGGATCCGGGCAGCAGTTTCCTACCAGCCCCCGGCACTCTGTCTACCTGGCAGGCCCCCGGTGGCCCCGGGGTGCGCGTGGACCACGGCTATCTGGCGGGTATGAACGTGCCCGGCAACTTCGATTCGTTGGTGGCCAAGATCATCGTGCGCGGCAAGACCAGAGAGCAAGCGCTGGAGCGTTCTCGCCGGGCAATGGCGGAATTGGTGGTTGAAGGCATGCCGACGGTGGTGCCATTCCATCGGGCTGTGCTGGAAGATCCAGCGTTCACCGCTGCCGACGGCAGCTTCCGAGTCCACACCAGGTGGATCGAGACGGAGTTTGACGGCGACATCTCCCCGTTCAGCGGCGCGCGCGGCGAGGAACTGGCGGACGAGGGGCAGCGAACGATCACCGTCGAGGTGGACGGGCGGCGCATGGAGGTGCGGCTACCTGCCGCATTTGCCGCGCATCCGACCTCGACTCAGTCGCCCCGCCCACGGACTAGGCGGCACAAGACGCCGCAGGCCACTGCGGCTACGGCTAACGCCTTGCTGTGCCCGATGCAGGGCACGGTGGTCAAGGTCGCGGTCGCCGACGGCGATACCGTCACCGAAGGCCAGACCGTGATCGTGCTGGAGGCCATGAAGATGGAACAGCCACTCACGGCCCACAAAGATGGGGTGGTCACCGGGCTTGCTGCCACGGTGGGCGAGAGCCTGTCCTCGGATGCCAAGGTCTGCGACATTATCGACCCGAGCTAGTCGTTAGCAGCTGTTTCCGGAAACCGGGTATGCCACCGACCGGTGGCCAACTACGATGTCGGTATGACAGACCTTGAATTGGCTCGGCGCGCCGCCGAAGAACTGCGGCAGCGCACCGGCATCCCCGCTATCGATCTGGCGCTCGTGCTTGGTTCTGGCTGGTCTGCTGGCGCGGACGAGTTGGGCGAGAATCTCGCGACGCTAGAGCTTAGCGAGGTGGCCGGTTTCACCAGTCCCGTCGTCGCTGGCCATGGCGGTCAGCTACGCGTCTTGCGCACCGCCAGCGGCAAGATCGCGGCGGTGTTCACCGGCCGAACCCATTACTACGAGGGCCGCGGCGTCGCTGCTGTCGTGCACGGGGTACGAACCGCCGCCGCTTGGG
This sequence comes from Arachnia propionica, assembly GCA_002748325.1. Taxonomy (GTDB): domain Bacteria; phylum Actinomycetota; class Actinomycetes; order Propionibacteriales; family Propionibacteriaceae; genus Arachnia; species Arachnia propionica_A. The sequence goes on from PDSD01000017.1 coordinate 47,442, forward strand.
GCGCGAGCCAGCTCATCTTGACCAACGGTTGCGGCGGGCTCAAGCCCGAATGGCTGCCTGGCACCGTCGTGGTCATCAACGATCACATCAACCTGACCGGTGACACGCCACTGGCCGGGGCCACTTTCGTCGATCTCACCCAGGCTTACAGCAAGCGGTTGCGCGACATCGCTCATGCGGCCGAGCCGAACCTGCCCGAGGGAATCTACGTCCAGTTCCGCGGTCCACAGTACGAAACCCCGGCGGAGGTGCGCATGGCTGGCATCTTGGGCGGCGACCTGGTTGGCATGTCGACGACGCTTGAGACTATCGCCGCTCGCGAGGCTGGGATGGAGGTGCTCGGGCTGTCGCTAGTCACCAATCAGGCGGCTGGGTTGAGCCCAACCGATCTCGACCACGCAGAGGTGCTGCAGGCGGGCCGGGACGCTGGCCCGCGACTCGCGGCACTGTTGCAGACGATTGTGGGCCAGCTGTGATGAGCGTCGAAGCAATCCGCAGGCTGATCACCAAAGCCAACGAGTGGCGGGAGGTGGATCCAGATCCTGATACCCGAACCGAATTGGCCGAACTGATCGCTGCCTGCGAGAACGATCCCGAGGCCGACGCCGCAGCCACGTTACGCGACATGTTTTCCGGCACGCTGCAATTCGGTACCGCCGGGCTACGCGGCGAACTGGGCCCTGGCCCCAACCGCATGAACCGCGTGGTGGTCGGGCGCGCGGCCGTTGGTATCGGCAGCTGGTTGACGGCCCGCGGCAAGCGCGGCGGCACCATCATCGTCGGCTACGATGCCCGCTTCAAGTCCCATGATTTTGCCGTCGAAACTGCCCGGCTGTTGCGCGGCGCGGGGTTCGAGGTGTTGCTCACCGAGGGCCATACCGCTACCCCCATCGTCGCCTTCGGCATCAAGGAATATGGCTGCGTCGCTGGCATCGTCGTAACAGCCTCGCATAACCCGCCGCGGGACAACGGCTACAAGGTTTACCTGGGCGACGGCTCGCAGATCGTGGCCCCGGTGGATAAGGAGATCTCCGAGCACATCGCCAAGGTCTCACCACGCGATTTGGTCACGATGACGCGCGACGATGACTACGACGTGCTCGACAACGAGCTGTTGGATGCCTACGTCGAGCACAACGTGAGCCTCGTGCCGAAGGGCGCCCCGAGGGAGCTGACTTGGGTGCATACGGCCATGCATGGCGTCGGCAGCGCCCCGTTGCGAGCGTTGGTTGCCGCCGCCGGGTTCCCGGCAGCCCACGAAGTCGCCAGCCAGGCCGAGCCCGACCCGAACTTCCCCACCGTCGCGTTCCCGAACCCGGAGGAAGCTGGCGCCATTGATCAAGCGCTCGACCTGGCCAACCAAGTCAACGCCGATGTCGTGATAGCCAACGATCCCGACGCGGATCGCTGCGCGGTCGCGGCCGTGGTGGCTGGGCAGTGGCGGATGCTGACCGGCGACGAGCTGGGCGCCATTTTGGGCCATGACGCGATTGCTCGCGGCGGTTCCGGGGTGCTGGCCAATTCGGTAGTGTCTTCGACGCTGCTTAGCCGGATGGCCCATGTCGCCAAGCGCGAGCACGTAACGACCCTGACCGGCTTCAAGTGGATCGGCAGGGTACCGGGCCTAGCCTTCGGCTACGAGGAGGCCATCGGCTACTGCGTGGACCCGAAGAAGGTGCCCGACAAGGACGGCCTATCGGCCGCGTTGGCGGTGCTGCGGATCGTCGCCCAGTTGAAGTCCGAGGGCAAGACCCTTTCGGATCAGTTGGACGCCATCATGGCTCGCTATGGTCTGCATGCCACCGATCAGTTGGCGGTGCGGGTCAGCGACCTCAGCATCATCAGTGCCGCGATGGCCAAAATTCGTGCCACGCCGCCGAAGCGGCTGCTGGGCGAGTCGGTGGTGATCTCGGATCTTTCCGACGATCAGCGCAGCGACCTGCCGCCGACCGACGCGGTGGAGTTCACCGGCCAGCATGTGCACGTCGTAGTTCGGCCTTCCGGGACCGAGCCGAAGCTAAAGTGCTATCTGGAGGTGCGGATGCGCCCCAGCAAAGACTTGGCAGCGGATCGAAAACTGGCAAGCGAACAGCTACAGCAGTTGCGAGACGAAATGTCGGAAGCCTTGGGGCTGACGTAACAAAGTGCCAAAACAGCTGAAGACACTGTTGCTATGAAATCGATGCGCTGGGTGGTCGCCACCTCAGTTTTGGTTGTGCTGCTGGCCTGGTCGGCCGTCCCGGCCCACGCCGATGGCGCCCCTATCGCCAGCTATGAAGTCACGGTCACGCTGACCGAAGATGGGGCAGCCCGGGTCGTGATCGACATGACCATGGACTTTTCGGCTGAACGTGGGCGTGGGCCATACCTGACGCTGCCGAAACGCCAGGCCGATGCGGCCAACCCCGACGAGTGGTATGTGTTCGACTACGACGCCATCTCGATCTCCTCCCCAAGCGGAGCCGAGGACGCGGCAGACATCAGCGAAACCGAAAGTACCCTGACGATCCGCATTGGCGACGAAAACGTGTTCTATGAGTCTGCTCAGCGCTACCGGATCAGCTATGTGGTTCGAGGCTTGATCGTGCCAAATCACCCGGAAAGCGGTCTCGATGAGTTCAACTGGAACGTGATCGGCGACGCCTGGGAATCCAGTATTGACAGCGTGGAGGTACGCGTTACTGGGCCGGTCGAAGTGGCCAAAACAGCCTGCTTCTACGGCCCGGACTTTCAGCAGCCGTGTGCCTCTCGCAGCGACGGCGCCACCGCCACTTACCAGGTCGCGTCGTTGCGGGCACATGAGCCAATGCAAGTAGTGGCTGGGTTCCCTGCGGGGACGTTTCCCGAGGTCAAGCCGATGAAGGCAGAGCGCCACCCACCTTTCTCCCTGGAGCCGGTGCCGTTGGGCATCGTCGGGGCCCTGAGCGCGGGAGCAGTCGGGCTGGTTTACGGGCTGAATCGACGCCATGCTCGTGACAAGCGTTACCTGGAGATGAGCCCGGGCATGGTGCCGTCCGCGTGGCAGCGTCCCCGCATCGGGACTGCTACCAGCAACCAGCCGCCGCCTATGCGGTTCGAGCCGCCGATAGGGGTTTCACCCGGCGAGATCGGGCTGCTCACCGACACCCGGGCAGACAATATCGACATCTCGGCTACCATCATCGATCTGGCGGTGCGCGGTTATCTGCGCATAGATTCCGCCCCAGCAGGCGACACCCTAGTTTCGCTGCGCCAGCCACAAGCCGGGCTGAAACCGTTCGAGGCCGAGTTGCTGCAAGGGCTGTTTGCTCACGGCGACCGGGTCACGACGGCCCAACTACGCGACGAGAAATATGCCGGAACAATAGCCAAGGTGCGCGAGGCACTTACCGAGGCCGGGGTACAGCGCGGCTGGTTCAGTGCAAGACCCAATAAGCGGCACGCCACGGCATTCTGGTCGGGCACATTTAGCACTGCTGGCGGTTTCGCCGCGAGCAGCGTGGGCGCTGGCTCTGGCTGGGGGCTAATCGGGGTTCCCCTGATCCTCTTTGGGGTCGGAATGATGGCCACGGCCCATCGGTTCCGCAGCAGGACCGCGCTCGGGTCGGCGTATCTGGAACAGTCTCGCGGCTTCGAGCAGTACCTTCGTACTATTCAGGCTGACCACATCAGTTATTCCGCTGACGATGACCTTTTCAGCAGGTATCTGCCCTATGCCATGGTTTTCGGGCTGACCAAGCGTTGGGCCGAGGTGTTCGCGCACTCTCACTCACAAGGCCAGTTACCCAACGGCGACCTGAATTGGTTTCCTGGCCAAAGCTATGACCAGCCGCTCTTGTTTGCAGCTGCATTGTGGCGGGTGCATGAAAATTTCGATACCTCCATGAAAGCCGCAGATCAGGCGGCCTCGGCCAGCAGTGGCTCTTCCGGGTTCAGCGGCGGGGGTGGCCTCGGTGGCGGCGGGGGCGGTTCCTGGTGATTCCTCGGCAGGGCAATACTTTAGTTGCTGCCCGTACCGAATCAGTCCGTGGCGATGGGCGCCCAGGCCGGGCCGGTCTCGGCTAGCTTCTCGTCCAGCTTGGCGAACAGCGGACTCGGCTTGCACAGCTGCGTACCGGGCACAATCGGGCGAGACTCCCAAACGGCCTGCGCGGCGGCGTAGTCGCCGGTCAGGATCGGGTAGGCGAAGTCGCCCTCGCTAACCTCCTGCAACTCCGGCTGCCCGGACCAGACACCCTGGCCGCCGAGCTGCTCGAAAATGCGCTGCGCGGCGTGCGGCAGGTAGGGCGTGAGCAGCGTGTTGCAGTCGCTAACCACCTGCAGCGCGACGTGCAGGATGGTGTCGCGACGAACCGGGTCGTCCTTTTTCTTCCACGGTTCCTGGTCGCTGAGGTACTTGTTGGCCAGGCCGACGATGCGCATGGCCTCAGTGATGCCAGCCTTGAACTTGCGGGCCGCGATCTGGTCGCCCACGGTCTCGAAGGCGCGCCGGGATTCGGCCAGCAGCGCCTCGTCCGCCGCCGTCAACTCCCCCGCTTCGGGGATCGCGCCGACGTTCTTGAAGGCCATCGAGATCGAGCGGTTCACCAGGTTGCCCCACTCGTTGGCCAGCTCGAAGTTGTTGCGGCGCACGAACTCTTCCCAGGTGAAGTCGGTGTCTTGGTTTTCCGGCCCGGCCACCGCGATGTAGTAGCGCAGCGTGTCGGGCCCGAACTCCGCCAAGAAGTCGCCCACGAAGATGCTGGCCCCGCGAGACGAGGCCACCTTGGAGCCCTTCATGGTCAAGAACTCGCTGGAGACCACTTCGGTGGGCAGTTGCAGTTCGCCGAGGGCTTCGCTGGCCTGGCCGCCGACCGCGCCTTGGCCGTTGGCGCCCAGCAGCATGCCTGGCCAGATGACGGAGTGGAAGACGATGTTGTCTTTGCCCATGAAGTAGTAGGACTGCGCGCTCTCGGCGTTCCAGAACTTTCGCCAGGCCTCGGGGTCGCCGCTGCGGCGCGCCCATTCGATGGACGACGACAGGTAGCCGATGACCGCGTCGAACCAGACGTAGATGCGCTTCATCTTCGCGTCGCGCCAGCCGTCCAGCGGCACCGGGACGCCCCAGTCGAGGTCGCGGGTGATGGCCCTGGGCCGCAGGTCTTCGAGCAGGTTGTGGCTGAACTTCAGCACGTTGGGTCGCCATTCGGTGCGCCCGTCCAGCCATTCCCCCAGGGCGTCGGCCAGCTTGGGCAGGTCGAGGAAGAAGTGCTCGGTCTCGATGAACTTCGGCGTCTCGCCGTTGATCCGGGAGCGCGGGTTCTTCAAATCGGCGGGGTCGAGTTGGTTGCCGCAGTCGTCGCACTGGTCGCCGCGGGCCCCGTCGTAGCCGCAGATCGGGCAGGTGCCCTCGATGAAGCGGTCGGGCAGGGTGCGGCCGGTCGACGGCGAGATCGCGCCGAGCTGGGTCTGGGCGGTGATGTAGCCGTTGTCGTGCAGCGCGGTGAACATCTCTTGGACGACCCGGTAGTGGTTGGGGGTCGTGGTGCGGGTGTACAGGTCGTAGGTCAGGCCCAGGCCCTGCAGGTCGGTGGCGATCACCCGGTGGTACTTGTCGGCGGTCTCGCGGGCGGTGAGGCCCTCTTGCTCGGCTTTCACCTGGATCGCGGTGCCGTGCTCGTCGGTGCCCGAGACCATCAGCACGTTGTGGCCGCGCATTCGCATGAACCGCGCGAACACGTCCGAGGGCACGCCGAATCCGGAGACGTGACCGATGTGTCGGGGTCCATTTGCGTACGGCCAGGCTACGGCCGCCAATACGTCAGCACACATGGCTGCCATCTTAGCGGTGCAGGCAGCTGGCTGACGCTTCGGTTCACTCGAACAGCGAGGGCTGTCCTGGCGCCTCCGGCAGCGGGTCTGGTCGCGCTGGTTCGGTGCCGAAGCCTGGGCCGACGGCGACCGGCAGATTGTTGGCGTAGGCGGTGGCGGCGGCGCGGGCGCGTTCGTCGGCGGCTTCGTTGAGCGGATGCCCGGCGTGGCCCTTGACCCATTCGAACTGCACTTGGCGGCCCTGCAGCGCCTGGTCGAGCTGCTGCATGAGGTCCTGGTTGAGCACGGGCTTGTTATCGGCTTTCTTCCAGCCGCGGCGTTTCCAGCCGGGCAGCCATTTGGTGAGCGAGTCGATGACGTACTTGGAGTCGCAGAGAATCCGAATCGGCTCGCTGCCGGTGGCGCGCAGCAGGTCGAGTACGGCCATCAGCTCACCCCGGTTGTTGGTGGCCAGTTCCCAGCCGCCCGCGGCCCAGTGCTCGTCGTCGATGTACCAGGCCCAGCCGGCCGGGCCGGGGTTGCCCAGCGCGGAGCCGTCGGCTGCCGCGATGATCACCGGAGCTCCAGCCGGGCTGCGGCATAGGCGGGCTTGATGATGCCCTCGATCAGGGCGACGCGCTGATCGTAGGGCAGGAACGCCGCCGTCATGGCGTCGACGGTGATGCGCTCTACGTCGTCGATGCCCCAGCCGAAGGCCTCGCTGAGCAGCGCGAATTCGCGGCTTAGGCTGGTGCGGCTCATCAGTCGGTTGTCGCAGCTGACGGTGATCTTGAAGCCTTGGCGGTAGAGCACGCCGATGGGGTGATCGGCGATCTGTTCGGCGATGCCGGTTTGCAGGTTGGAGGTGGGGCAGACTTCCAGCGGAATCCGGTGGTCGCGGATGAAGCCCGCCAGGCCTCCCAGCCGGTAGCTGCCGTCGTCGGCTGGGGTGAGGTCCTCGATGATGCGTACGCCGTGGCCGAGCCGCCGGGCGCCGCAGAGGTGTACGGCCTCGCGGATGGAGTCCAGCCCGTCGGCCTCCCCGGCATGGATGGTCAGGTTGATGTCGTTCAGCCGCAAGTATTCGAACTCCGCGGCGAACCGGCTGGGCCGAAA
>PDSD01000029.1 GCA_002748325.1 Arachnia propionica
GCCTTCGACTCCTACGATCAGGTCTTCGTGCCCGAATTCAACTTCGGCGCCATGGAAAACGCCGGTTGCGTGGTCTTCCGCGACGAATACCTGTTCCGCTCCCGGGTAACCGCCCGCGAGATCCAGGCGCGCGACAACACGATCCTGCACGAGCTGGCCCACATGTGGTTCGGCGACCTGGTGACGATGCGCTGGTGGGACGACCTATGGCTCAACGAGTCCTTCGCCGAATGGGCATCCCACTTCGCCGCCGAAGAGATCGCGAACCGCTACGGCACTGGCGAAAACCCGTGGGCCTCGTTCTGCAACGAACGCAAATCCTGGGCCTACCGGCAGGACCAGCTGAGCACCACCCACCCGATCGCCGCCGACATGAGCGACCTGGAGCGGGTGGAACAAAACTTCGACGGCATCACCTACGCTAAGGGCGCCTCGGTGCTGAAGCTCCTGGTCTCCTTCGTCGGCAAGGACAAGTTCCTGGCCGGGGTTGGCTCCTACTTCACCAAGCACGCCTACGCCAACACCTCGCTGAACGACCTCCTGGTTGAGCTGGAGGCGGCCAGCGGCAAGGACCTGTCCTGGTTCAGCCAGCAATGGTTGGAGACCGCCGGGGTGAACACGCTGCGCGCCGACTTCGACCTCGACGAACACGGTAACTTCACCCGGTTCGTCATCCAGCAGTCTGCCGCCGAGCACCTGCCGACGCTGCGGCATCACCGGCTCGGCATCGGGCTGTACCACCTCGGCGACGACGGACTGGTCCGACAGCACTACACCGAACTCGACATCGAGGGCGAGACCACCGAGGTCCCAGACCTGGTCGGCGTCAACCGCGGCGATCTCATCTTGCTCAACGACGGCGACCTCACCTACGCCAAGATCCGACTGGACGAAAAGTCGATCGAGACGCTGGTCGCCCACATCCATCAGCTCACCGATCCGTTGGCCCGGGCCGTGGTCTGGTCGGCGTTTTGGGACATGGCGCGCGACGCCGAGATCGCACCGCAGCAGTTCGTGGCGCTCGCCATGCAGGGCGTGACCACCGAAACCGACATGACTGCCGCGACGGTGGCGCTACGGCAGGCCGAAACCTGCTCGCTGCCGTTCGTGGCACCCGAGCTACGCGAGGCCCGCAACCGCAAGCTCGTCGCAGGCCTGGCGGGGCTACTCAAGGAAGCCCAAGCTGGCAGCGACCTGCAGCGAATCATCGCCAAAACCTTGGTGCGATCAGCCCGAAGCGAGGCGGCCCTGGATCTGGTTCGGGGCTGGCTCGACGGTGAAGAAACCCCGGTGGGCCTGAGCGTCGACAACGAACTGCGCTGGGACATCATCACCACGCTGGCCCGCTCTGGCAGCGCGGATGAAGCCCTCATCGAGCATGAACTGATGAACGACCGCACCAGCGCCGGCGCCGAACGCACCGCCGAAGCAATGACGGCCCTACCCACGACCGAGCACAAGGCAGAGGCGTGGCGGCTGGCGACCGAAGATCCCTCGGTCCCCAACGAGACCCATCGGCGGATCTGCTCCAGCTTCATGCTTTACGGCCAGGAAGAACTTCTCGTCGACTACGTTGATCGCTACTTCGAGTGCTGCGAGCAGATCTCGGCCCGGCAGGGCGGCTGGGAGAGCCGCGGGTATGCCGCCATCGACGCCGTCACCCGGGGCCTATTCCCGGCTCCGTTGGCTGACGAGGCGCTGATCCAGCGGTTCGAGGATTGGCTGGCTTCGGCCGAGCCGAGCCAGCAGGTGCAGCGAGTAATTCGCGAACAGTTGGACGAGGCGCGCCGCTGCCTCGCCCTGCAGCAACGCAGCACGATGGCCGAATAACGGCAGCTGCCAGCCCGGCTGAGTCTCAGAGGCTCAGCCGGAACCCACGCCCGGTGACCACCCGCGACTCCACCAGAGCCGGGCCATCGGGCGGGATGATGATCTTGGCGTCCGCCACGTCCAGGATGTCGGTCTGCAGATCGATGCCGGGCATGATCTCGTCCAGCCGCAGCCCTTCCGGGGTCAGGGTGAAGCGCCCAACGTTGGTCACGTAGTACACCTTCACTCCGCTTTCAAGCGCCTGCTGAGCGTTGAAGGTGATCTCGCGCACCCGCTTGACGAGCTTGGCCTTGCCGGGCTTGACGATGCGCACCTGCCCGCCGTCGAGCACGAATTTCGCCTTTGCCATCCAGCGCCCGATGAACACGATGGTGTCGGCGGCGCACACCATATTGGTGAACCCGCCCGGGCCGATGCAGCCTTCCGCACCCGGCCCGATCCTAGAAGAATTGACGTTGCCCAGTTCGTCGAACTCCAGCATGCCCAAGCAGGTGGCTCGCAGCCTCTTTTGGTACATGCCGAAAAGCTGGGAGGAACGCAGCTGCGATACCGGGTTGATGGCTGCGCCGAAAAAGCCGCCAGCGGTCGGCACTCCCCCGACTACCCCGGTCTCAGCGCTGAACACCACGTCGTCGCCGACCCCGTAGGCGTACATCAGTCGGCTGACCTCTTCGGGCAGCCCGGTGCCGATGTTTACCCAATCGCCCAGCTTCACCAGGCTGACGAACAGTTTGGCGGCCAGCCGGGCCATCGCATCATCGACGGCATCCCGGCGCGGCGAGGCCCGCAGTGCTTCGTTCATGGCCCGGACTCGTTCGATCGCAGGCACCACCGGAACCTGATTCTCTGGCCCCTCAACGAACATCTGCCAGTGGTTGCGCTGCTTCACGGTAGCGATCTGCTCGTGGTAGCGATTCACCACGATGCCGTCGACCCGCTCGGCGGGAACCGAGATCGGGCCAGGCGGGCGCTTGCCGACCTGAGCGACGACGAAGTACACCTTGCCGCCGTTGGCCTTGGCGGCGTCCACCATGTCTAGGATCTCGGTGCGGCTCGACGTACCATGCAGGTAGATGTTGCCGTCGCGATCTGCCCACGGCGCGGTAAGTAGCGCGATTTCCACGGCTGGCAGTCGATACTCCAACTCGTCGCCAACCAGTTTGATGAGGCTTTCGGCATCGTCCCCGGCGACCACCGTTCCTGGGCCGACCCGCGGGTCCAGGAACGTGCCAATGCCAGTCGTGGTGCGACGGGTCAGCTTGCCGTGCTGTTGGCCCTCGATGAGGAACGCGAACTCGCCTTGGGGCATCGTGTGCAGCTCGAAATGACCGGCATCGGCCTGCTTGCGCAGGGTACGCATCGTCTCCATGTGCCCAGAGATCACGCACTTCAGCAGCCCCGGCTCCGAAAGCTCGTCGATGCTGCCGGGAAGCACGCCGCGGCCGCCGGGAGCGCCATTGTTGATCCAGGTCAGATTCTGTGGCTGCTTAGTTTCGGCGTAGTGATCCCGCAGCGCCAGGTAAAACAGCGAGGGACGCCCATGAGCACCAAGATAGGCCGAACCGATGACCGCACCAGACGGGATGGAAGCCACCAGGTCGCGAGCCGATTTGAACTTCTCGCTGACTTTCTTGGGAACGAAGTCAGCGTCGTACTTGCGATACGACAGCGCCCATAGCCCGACGTGAGCGTATGCCCAGGCTTTCAGCGCAAGTTTCTTGATGTTCGCAACAGCATTGTTGGCCATGTCGTCTCCCCAAGTGGCACGCGTTTGCACTGACGTTAGCATGGGGTGAGTCGCGAGTCACCCAAGGGTGGTGAAGTCTGCCAGAACAACTCCAGCTAGGCTGGCTGGCAGCCAGCAACTGCTAGTTTTTCGCGCGGCTCAGGCCGCCTCCCCCCACCGCTGCAGCAGGCTGCGCATATCGTCGGCCAGCTCTTTCGGTCGCCCCGCCGCATCTGCGTACACCAAGACAGTGGTGCCGGTGGCGTAGCGCACCTGATCCTCATCGACCAACTCACTCACCAAGGTGACGGAACTGCGCCCCAGGGCCACCGGCGTCACCTGCATCTCGTACGGTTCGAGCCGGTGGTGTAGCTGCTGCAGGTAGTCGACGTCTTGGCGCACCACCAGCCACAGCGACGAACTTGCCTCGCTCATGCCCGCCAGGTCGTGCTCAATCCGCTGGGTGGCCACAACCCTGGCCTCTTGCACGTACTCGTACATAGCCACGTTGTTGACGTGGCCGTAAGCATCAAGATCAGACCAGCGCACCTGAACCGGAACCGACACACTGCGCTTTCCCGGAACCAGCTGCGGCAGGTCCCGCAGCGCCGGGAGCGCCGTCTCATACTTCGCCAGATACTGCCGCTGTTCGGGGGTGAGGCGTCGCGGCTGCTGCGAACCGAAGTCGAAGGGACACATCGTGGTCCGGGCGTTCGCGACTGGCTCACCCCTCTGGCTCAGCTGGTAGGCCACCTCAAACTTGGCACCACCGACGCTGCCGATGCTCAGCGCAATGTCGATAGCGCCGTCGCGGTAGCTGATGGGGGCCAGGTACTCCACCTGATTTGAGATCACCAACGATCCCTCGTCGCTCGAGTGCGCCAGCGGGCTGCCATGCCAAAACGCGACCCTGGCTTGTTGCAGGTAATCCACGATGACCGCATTGTTGACGTGGCCTTGCACGTCCAAATCCGACCACCGGATAGCGCAGCTATACGCGAACAATCAGTCTTCCTTGTCGTACAGCGACTCGATCAAGTCGGCGTAGCGGCGGCGAATCAGGCCGCGGCGAATCTTCATGTTCGCCGTGACACCCCCGTTCTCGATAGTCAACTCGTGGTCCAAGATCGCGAACCGCTTCACCGTCTCCCAGCGCTCCAACCGGTCATTGGCCAGCGGCAGCAGCCGCTCGATAGAGGCGTGAATCTCAGGCAACTGCGACAGCTCGGCGTAGCTGAGATGCGTCATTTCATGTTTCTCGGCCCACTTCTGGAGCAAGACCGGATCCAGGACGATCAGCGCCGAGCAGTACTTTCGGCCCCGACCGACGGCCACCGCCTGCGAAATGTACGGGATGTTGGTGGTTATCGTGCTCTCCACCTTCTGCGGGGCGATCCACTTTCCGCCGGAGGTCTTGAACATGTCGTTCTTACGGTCGGTGATCCGGTAGTAGCCGTCCTCGTCGGCCTCGGCGATGTCGCCGGTGTGGAACCAGCCGTCGTCTTCCAGCACCTCGGCGGTACGTTCGGGCAGGTTGTGGTAGCCCTTGGTGACGATGGGGCCTCGCATGAGCAGTTCGCCGTCGTCGGCCAGCTTGGCCTCGATGCCCGGGAAGGGCTGGCCGATGGTGCCGAAGCGCGGATCATCGGGCAAGTTCAGGAATGCCACCGCCGAGGTTTCGGTGGAGCCGTAGCCTTCGATGATCAGGATGCCAGCGGAGTAGAACCAGCTCTGCACTTGGGGGTTTAGCTTGGCCGAGCCAGAGATCATGAACCGAATGCGGCCGCCCAGTCGATCGCGCAGCTTGCTGAATACGAGTTTGTCGGCGATGGCGTAGCCGGGCTTGAGCCACCACGGCAGCGCCTCCCCGGCCAGCCGGTATTTGCGACTGTAGGCACCAACGCCGAAGGCCCAGCGAGCCAGCATGGCTTTGACGCCAGTGTTGTTGGTGAACACGGCGGCGCGAACCTTCTCGAAGATTCGAGGGGCGCCACACATGAAAGTCGGTTTCACCTCGGCCAGCCCATCCACGATGCGCTCGACGCGCCCATCGACGGCCGTGCAGAAGCCGTATCCCATCTGGACAGCCAACAACACCTTGCCGAACACGTGGCTAAGCGGCAGCCACAGGTACTGGATATCGTTTTCGTCCAGCAGTTCGTAGGTCAGCGTGCCCGCGGCCTCGTAGACCCAGCAGACGTGGGTGAGCCGCACGCCCTTGGGACGACCGGTGGTGCCGGAGGTGTAGATCAGGGTGGAAAGCGTGTCTTGATGCGTGGAATCGATCGCCTTGTCGACTGCATCTGGGTGGACCTGCAGATGCTCGCGTCCCAGCTGCCGCAACTGCGCCAGACTGAGCAGCTTCTCGCCAAGCTCGACGCCTTCGGGCTCCATGACCACGATGGTGTGAAGCTGCTTCATGAGCGTCTCGGAAGTCTGTACCTTGGCCAGCTGCTCGGCGTTCTCGACTACCAGCGCCACCGCGACGCAGTCGGTCAAGATGTATTCGATCTCGTCAATCCCGGTGTTCGGATATACCGTAGTGGTAGCAGC
>PDSD01000105.1 GCA_002748325.1 Arachnia propionica
CATCTCGTCGGCCATCGCGGCGTCTTCGAGCGTCACCTGCAACAGGACGCGGTTGTCGGGATCCATGGTGGTCTCCCACAGATCGTCCGCGTTCATTTCGCCGAGACCCTTGTATCGCTGGATCGGATTCACGTTCGGTAGCTTCTTGCCTGCGGCGAGGCCCGCCTCGCGTAGCGCATCGCGCTCGGGATCCGTGTACGCCAATTCATGCGGCGCATTCGTCCACCGCAGCCTAAACAGCGGCGGCTGCGCCAAATACACGTAACCGCCGTCAATCAAGGGCTTCATGAACCTAAACAGCAGCGTGAGTAGCAGCGTGCGAATGTGGGAACCGTCCACATCGGCGTCTGCCATGAGCACGATCTTGTGGTATCGCAGCTTTTCGATGTCGAATTCCTCGTGGATTCCGGTACCCAGCGCGTTGATGATCGCCTCGACCTCTTTGTTGAGCAGAATCTTGTCGATGCGCGCCTTCTCAACGTTCAGAATCTTGCCTCGAATCGGCAGGATCGCCTGGGTCTTCGGGTCGCGTCCGCCCCTTGCCGAACCGCCGGCCGAGTCACCCTCGACGATGAACACCTCGCACTCTTCGGGGTTGGTCGACTGGCAGTCTGACAGCTTGCCCGGCAGGCCGCCACCACCGAGCAGCCCCTTGCGGGTGCGGGCCAGGTCACGGGCCTTGCGGGCCGCGATGCGCGCGGTGGCTGCGGCTTGGGCCTTGCGGATGATCTCTTTACCCTCAGTGGGGTTGCGCTCAAACCAGTCGCCCAACAGATCGTTGATCGCGCGCTGCACGAACGACCGGGCCTCCGTGTTACCGAGCTTGGTTTTGGTTTGCCCCTCAAACTGCGGTTCGGGCAGCTTCACCGACACAATCGCGGTCAGACCCTCGCGAATGTCGTCGCCAGAAACCTTGTCTTCCTTCTTTCGCACCAGCGCCCAAGCCTCGCCCCAACGATTCACAGTGGACGTAAGAGCAGCCCGGAAGCCCTCCTCGTGGGTGCCACCCTCGTGCGTATTGATCGCGTTCGCGAACGTGTGCACCGAAGGCTGGAACGACATGTTCCACTGCATCGCTACCTCAAGGGACAGGCCCGACTTCGGGTCTTCGGTGTCCATTGAAATCACCGTGGGGTGCACCGGATCCTTGCCGCGAGTCAGGTATTTCACGTAGTCAATCAGACCATCG
>PDSD01000106.1 GCA_002748325.1 Arachnia propionica
GTCGGCTACCCACTCGTGAAAGGTTATCCCGACCCCAGAAGTGGCGCTGGGCTTGCGGGGCATGGGTCGAATCAGATCCTGCCGGAATGCCTCGGGGTCCTTCGCGAAAGCCAGCAGCTGAGAGGCGCTCATCACGTCCGGTAGTTGCGGCTTCGGCTCAATACGCGAAGCTTGGGCGGCCAGCAGCTCAAGGTCTTCATCTATCCGCCGCACGAGTTCGGCTTCAGCTTCGGAGAGCTCATAGTGCTGTTCTTCGACGCCCATGGCGTCGGTCAGGAGCCGTAGCCGATCGCGGAAGTCGTCCGACACCGGAACGGGCCAAGCGTGCCAGGTGAGGTGCTCAGACTCCGGGTTGGTTTCCGGGAGCTCGCAGTCACGATAGGTACCCAGCCGTTGAGCCGCGTCACCGACGGGCTCGCAGAATTCCGACTCTTTCATTGGCGAGACCTTCGCGCCCCAGTGATGCCGGGAGACCAGTAGGTGTTCCCGAGCCCTAGTGACGGCCACATAGGCGAGCCGTCTCTCGGCAGCTCGATTCATGCCTTTTAAGTCGTCGTGGTAGGCCTCGATGGAGTCTTTGGACAACGGACGAGTGGGGTGTGGGATTGCCCCGGCGTCGCCTCGCAGGTGCGATGGCAATTGGGCGGGGTTTCGCAGCCAATCGTCTGTGACTTGGACGTTTGGGAACAGCGAGTCGTTCCACGCTGGCAGGTAGACGCGGTCCCATTCCAGCCCCTTGGCCCGGTGCATCGTGAGCAGTTGGACGGCGTTGCTGGTGTTGGGCGGCGCTTGCTCTAGGCCCTCGGCGAGGGTCTCCTCTGCGTCGAGGTAGGCGAGAAACCCTGCGAGCGAAGAGCTTGTTGCCACGGGGTTGAATGTGGCAGCCACATCCACTAGGCGATCTAGCTGCCGGGTGTCGGCCCCGACTGCCCGTAGCTCCGCCTCGATCCCAATCGTGGCGATCACCCGGCGCACTAGGTCGAGCAGCGGATCAAAGATGTGGTTGCGCAGGCCGGCGATCTCGCGGTTGAAATCAGACAGCCGCTTGCGGCACCGCTCGCTGAGCGGCACTTGGTTTAACATGGCGACCGAGTCCATCAGGCTGGGCTGGGCCCCAGTCTCATGTGCCTGGGTGGCCGCGTGTCG
>PDSD01000047.1 GCA_002748325.1 Arachnia propionica
CGATGTTCTCGACGAGGGCTACGTGGCACCGGATCGCTGGTCACCAGCCCAGGGATTCGGCAATACCCCTGCTGAGATGCGCCAAGGCGAGACCATCGAGCAGCGTGTGAAACAGGAGGTGCCGGAGCCGCCGGCCGACGATACTCCCTGGAACGCCGAGAACGAAGACCGTGAGGTCGGAAAGATGCGGGCCGGGAGGCTCATGGCAGTGCGAGATCTGGGGCGTCGGCAAGACACCCTTGGTGTGGACGTGGGGTTTGCTGGCGGTGCCGCCAGTGCCGAAGAAGCGGCCATGCACATCATCTCCGAGACCGACCCCGACTAGACTGCCGCTACCGGGCGCATTCACGTCCAGTGACGGAAAGGAAAGCCGCTGACCGACGCGCAAACCGGCAGCCACCTGGTGCAGGTGCCTGCCTCGATAGACCTCGTTAACCTGCTAGGCCCCCAGGATGCCTTCCTGCGGGTGTTGGAATCGCAATTGGCCGCCGACCTGCATGTGCGGGGCCACGACATCACCCTGACTGGGGAGCCTGGCGACATCACCACCGCCACCGAAGTACTCACCGAATTAATCACCATCCTGCGCACCGGCCAGGGCCTCACCGTCGAAACCGTCGAGCGGGTGGTCGGCATGGCCGACGAACCAGAAACCAGTGCCGCCGAGGTACTGACCGCCACGATCCTGTCTACCCGGGGCCGCCAGGTTCGCCCTAAGACGCTGAACCAGAAACGCTACGTCGACGCCATTGATCGGCACACCGTGGTGTTCGGCATCGGCCCCGCCGGTACCGGCAAGACCTATCTGGCCATGGCTAAAGCGGTGCAGGCGCTGCAAGCCAAGCAGGTCAGCCGCATCATCCTGACCCGTCCGGCCATTGAGGCGGGCGAGAAGCTCGGTTTTCTGCCCGGCACGCTGCACGACAAGATCGACCCGTACCTGCGTCCCCTCTACGACGCGCTGCACGACATGATCGACGCCGATTCGGTGCCTAAACTGCTCACCTCCGGCACCATCGAGGTGGCGCCACTGGCCTACATGCGCGGCCGCACCCTCAACGACGCCTTCATCATCCTCGACGAGGCGCAAAACACCTCCGGTGAACAGATGAAAATGTTCCTCACCCGGCTTGGCTTCGGCTCGAAAGTCGTGGTGACCGGTGACGTGACCCAGATCGACCTCCCCGGCGGCACCAAGAGCGGGCTGCGGGCAGCGCAGCGAATCCTGGACGGCATCGACGACATCGGCTTTTGCACGTTGACCGCCCGCGATGTGGTGCGGCATAAGCTGGTGGGGGACATCGTCGCCGCATACGATCGCTACGACACCGTTAAGCGAACGGGAGGCAACCGAAAGTGATTGACATCAACAACGAGTCTGGCGTGCAGGCCGACGAACGCGGGCTGGTGGCGCTGGCCCGGTATGCCTTCCAGCACCTGCGGATTCATCCGCAGGCCGAGCTGTCGATCCTGCTGGTCGACGAGGACACCATGGCTGACTATCACCAGCGGTTCCTGGGGCTGCCGGGGCCAACTGACGTGATGAGCTTCCCAATGGACGAGCTGCGCACCCCCGAAGCCGACGAGGAGCCACCGACCGGGCTGCTTGGCGACATCGTGCTGTGCCCGCAGGTGACCGAGCGGCAGGCCGCTAGCAATGATCGCGAGCCCGACGCCGAGGCCGAGTACCTGTTAATCCACGGCCTGCTGCACCTGCTGGGACACGACCACGCCGAGCCGGACGAGAAGGCCGTCATGTTCGGGCTGAACGACGAGATCATCGCTGCCTGGAACACGCACCGGAAAGCGTAAGGGATCGTCAGTCGGCGTTACCGAGTAGAATTACCGCTGCGCCGCAGCCCGCGGCAAAGAATGTTGTGCGAACGAGATAAATTGTGACCGGAGCTCAGGCCATCGAACTGGCCTTTTCGTTGTTCTTCGCTGTCGGCGCGTCGATTCTGGTGGCCACGCAGGCCGCGCTGTCGACGATGTCGAAAGCCCGAGCCGAACGCTTAGTACAGGAAAAAGCCCCCGGTGCTTCCCAGATGCTGCGCTTTGCGCAGGAATCGGCCAGCACCATCAACACCGTGATGCTCGCCCGGATGGCCTTGGAAATCACCACCATCACGCTGATTAGTTTGCTGTGCTACGACCTGCTGCAAGCGAATTGGCAGCGGGTGCTAGTCACCGTCGCGATCATGCTCGTGGTCTCCTTCATCATGTGGGGGGTAGCACCCCGCACCATCGGCCAACAGCAGCCAGAAGCCACACTGCGATTCGCTGGGCCACTGGTGGCCGCGCTACGCGTCGTGCTGGGGCCGATAACAAAACTGATGGTGCTACTGGGCAACAAGCTGACACCTGGTAAGGGATACGCCGAGGGGCCGTTCGCCTCGGAAGCCGAGCTGCGTGACTTCGTCGATCTGGCCGAGGCCAACGAACTGATCGAGGCCGAAGAGTCCAAGATGATCCACTCGGTGTTTGAGCTGGGCGATACCCGGGTCAAGGAGTTGATGGTGCCGCGCACCGACATGGTGTTTATCTCGCAAGACAAGTCACTGCGCGAACTGATGAGCCTGGCGCTGCGCTCGGGTTTCTCTCGGATCCCCGTGGTTGGCGAGGGCATTGACGACCTGTTGGGTGTGGTCTATCTCAAGGACGTTGCCCGTCGCATCTTCGATTTCCCGGACGCCGAGCGAAACGAGACTGTGGCGGATCTGATGCGCTCGGCCACGTTCGTGCCCGACACCAAGCCTGCCGCCGACCTGCTGCGCGACATGCAGCTGCGCCATTCCCACCTGGTAATCGTGGTGGACGAGTTCGGCGGCACCGCTGGCCTGGCCACGATGGAGGACATTGTGGAGGAGATCGTCGGCGAGATTGTCGACGAGTACGACGCTGACCTGCCGACCGTGGAGGAACTGGAGCCCGGCTACTATCGGGTGCCTTCCCGGCTCGAACTCGACGAACTCGGTGAGCTGTTCGGCATGGACATTGATGACGAGGACGTCGAGACCGTCGGCGGACTGCTGGCGAAGCAACTGAACCTCGTGCCGATTCCGGGATCGCGGGCCACCTTTGGCGAGCTAGAAATGGTGGCCGACCAGGCGTTCGGCCGCCGCCGCCAGGTGGGCACGGTGCTGGTGCGAAAACTGAGTGAACTGGAGGCCGCTAATGGGCAACACTGAATCGCACCGCTCTGGCTTTGCCTGCTTCGTTGGCCGCCCCAACGCTGGCAAGTCCACGCTGACCAACGCCCTAGTGGGGACGAAGGTCGCAATCGCGTCGAGCAAGCCGCAGACCACCAGACATGCAGTGCGGGGCATCGTGACCCGCCCGGACGGGCAGCTAGTCATCATCGACACCCCCGGGCTGCACAAGCCACGCACCCTGTTGGGGGAGCGCCTTAACGACCTGGTGCGTGAAACCTGGACCGAGGTCGATGTCATCGGGGTGTGCCTGCCGTGCGATCAGCGGATCGGCCCGGGGGACCGCTACCTGCTCAGCCAGGTGGCGCAGTTGACCAATCGGCCAAAGCTGGTCGCCGTCGCCACCAAGACCGACCTGGTGAGCAAAACCCGGGTGCTGAGCCACCTGGCAGACATCGCCAAGGCCGCCACCGAGTTGGAGATCGAGTGGGACGCGGTGGTGCCCTGTTCCGCAACGACGGGATCGCAGGTCGAGGAGTTGGCCGACGTGCTGTTTGGGCTGCTGCCCGAAGGGCCTGCTTATTACCCCGACGGTGAACTAACCGACGAGCCCGAGCAGCAATTGATCGCCGAGCTGATCCGTGAGGCCGCCCTGGAGGGCGTACGCGACGAGCTGCCGCACTCAATCGCGGTGGTGGTGGACGAGATCCTGCCCCGTGAGGGCCGCCCGGCCGACAAGCCGCTGCTGGACGTGTTCGCCTCGATCGTGGTGGAACGCGATTCGCAGAAAGGCATCATCATCGGACACCAAGGCAGCCGCCTGCGCGAGATCGGCTCGGCTGCCCGCGTCCAGATCAACCGGCTACTGGGCACCCCGGTGCATCTGAGCCTGCACGTCAAGGTGCTGCGCGAATGGCAGCGCGACGCCAAGTATCTCAACCGGCTGGGGTTCTAGGGGGAGACATGGGCAGTGGCCAGCCTCGTCCCAGTGATGCCTTGCGCGATCACCGCCAAACCGTCATAGAGGTTCTGGCTGCGCACCGGATGCGCAATCCACGGGTTTTCGGCTCTATTGCCTCCGGAAACGATGGTGCAGGCAGTGATGTTGATCTGCTGGTGGACGCCGAGGACGACCTAGACCTGCTGGACATTGTTGATGCAGCGGAGCAGCTGGAGGCCCTGTTGGCGATGCCGGTCGACATAGTGACCTCTCGCTCGCTGCGAGATGGCCATCCGATTCTGGCCACAGCGGTGCCGCTGTAGCTCGCCGCAGCGTTGCAGCAAAGCCGGAACAGCAACGAGTTGGCGTCGATCACTGATGACAGTTGTGAAGGATGGGAGGCGACATGAAGTACCTAACCGGCTGGCTACCCATCGTCGTGCTTGGCCTGGTCTTCTTGAGCTTCGGTGTGTTCGTGTTGCCCGCCTGCCAGGGGGAGATCAACCAGCTAGCCGGGGCGCCGGTGCGCTCGCTCGATATGCGCTTCGCCTACAGCCATGACGACGTTATTGCGCTGTTCCAGACGCTAGGAGATGCGGGGCGGGCCAAGCTGCAGTTCATCTCGGGTGTGGTCGACATGATCTATCCGCTGGTCTACGGGTCACTGCTGTTTCTGCTACTGCGCAAGCTAGCCAGCGGCAAGCAGGCCCGGTGGCTACGGCTGCTCGCCTTCCTGCCGGTGGCAGCGGTTGCCTTCGACTACGTCGAGAACGTGAACAACCTGATCATGCTGAGCCGGTTTCCTGTCATCGGCAACACCCAGGTGCTCATCGGTTCGGCCGCTACCAGCGTCAAGTGGAGCTTGCTTGGCCTCACACTGGCCGCCCTAATCATCCTGGTCGCGTTGCGAATCAGCGGCCTGCTGCGCGCCCGCCGGGAGCGATCCCGCGACTGAGGCGCTGCCAAACCCGGCTGCTTATTTCTTGCTGCGGTGAGGCCGGATCGTCGTCTTTTGGCCTGGCGTTTTGGCCCTGCGGTCCTAGTGGGGCTAAAGTCGTGATCGTGGCACTAGGAATGCTCCTACTGGGTTGCCGCAGCGAGGCTTAGAGATCTGAACCAGCCAAGCCTCCTCGCTGCGGAGAGTATGCGCGCCTGGCGCTCATTCTGAGGAGCAACCCGTGAACACCCGCCCACAACCCCGCCCAGTACAGCAGCCAACGCCCATGCCGGTTGGCCGCTACACCCCATTCGAGCCGGTCGTGGTACCCGACCGCACCTGGCCTCACCAACGCATCACGCACGCACCGCGCTGGCTGTCAACCGATCTACGCGACGGCAACCAGGCCTTGATCGACCCGATGACCCCGTCGCGCAAGCTGCGCATGTTCGAACTGTTGGTCGGCATGGGCTTCAAAGAGATCGAGGTGGGCTTCCCCTCGGCGTCTCAGACCGATTTCGACTTCGTGCGCCAGCTCATCGAAGAGGATCGAGTGCCCGACGACGTGACGATCTCGGTGCTTACCCAGGCTCGCGAGGACCTGATCGCCCGCACCACCGAATCGCTGATCGGTGCCAAGCGCGCCACGATCCACCTCTACAACGCGACCGCCGAACTATTTAGGCGGGTGGTGTTCCGCATCAACGAACGCGAATGCATCCAGCTGGCCACCAGGGGCACCGAGCTGGTG
>PDSD01000107.1 GCA_002748325.1 Arachnia propionica
CAACGCGCGGATCTGCGGGCGACCAGCCACCGAGTGGATCGATGACGCCTGGATTGCGTTCGATTTCTTGCCGGGGGTGGCGCATCGAGGGGCCGCCGTGATCGCCGCCCGTAAGAGTTCGAGTGCAGCGTCTGCGGCGAACGCCACTATCGAACATGCAAGGGATCTGCTGTTGGGCACCGACTGGGCCTCCATGGCGGTGCCCAGCGACGGCTCCTATGGGGTGCCCGAGGGGCTGGTATCGTCCTTCCCTTGCCGGTGCAAAGACGGCGATTATGAGATCATTCAGGGCATACCACTGTCGGCGTTTGCTCGCACCAAGATCGACATTTCGGTTGCCGAACTTCTGGCAGAGGCCAAGGCTGCCGGCTGTGAAGTCAACCCACAGTAGCCTAGCCAGCTCCCAATTGGGCGTCCGTAAGAAGTCACCAGGTAGGCTGAACGGGTGACTCTGCCGAACCAACCTGTCTGTTACCGGCATCCGACGGCCCCGACAGGCATCACCTGCCAGCGCTGCGGACGCCCGATTTGCCCCAACTGTATGATTCCCGGCCCGGTGGGTTTTCAGTGCACGGTGGAACGCGCGTCAAGGACCCGCGCCTGACGTCCATTGTGATCATCGCGATCAACGCCGTCGTCTTCGCTCTGATCTTGGCGCTGCCGAGTCTGAACCTGGCCAACCTATTGTCGCTAATCCCGCAGGGCTTCTGCCCTATCTCCGATGAGCAACTCGTGCTGCTCGGTCAACAAGAATGCATTGCGTCGGGGTACACCTGGGCCCCTGGCGTCGCAACCGGCGCCCCTTGGCAGATCCTTACCAGTGGGTTCACCCACATGGAGTTGATGCACATCGGCTTCAACATGTTGGCCTTATGGTTCCTCGGCCCGCCCACAGAACAGATCTTTGGTCGTGCCCGCTTCCTCGCTCTATATCTCGGTTCAGTGCTCGCGGGGTCAGCGATGGTGATGGCTCTGTCTGACCCCTACACATCAACGCTGGGTGCCTCCGGAGCCATTTTTGGCCTGATGGGCGCGGTGCTGTTGCTGACCATCAAACACCAGGGGAATGTATCCACGATCCTCATGTGGCTGGGCGTCAACGTGGCGATCACCGTGTTCAATATGAGTTCAATCTCTTGGGAAGGCCACCTGGGAGGTCTGATTGGCGGAGCCGCCATCGCCGCCGTGTTGCTCTATCTGCCCAAGAAATACCGTAAGACGTGGCAGTGGCCCGCGCTCGCAACCGTATTCCTGATTTCGCTAGCGGTTATCGCGGTTCGGTCCCTAGCCCTGGCAAACTGACCGCGCCCGAGCCCAAGGGTCGCCTGCAACGCTATGCGAGCCGGCGATCGTATGTGAACTACGCTCGCGCCCTTCCAGCCCCGCATCGTGTTCTCACCCGAGCGTCGGCCACGTGGTCGACCGGATCGGCGGCGACGCCTACGCGCTGGCCACAGTGCCGGCTGTTGACAGCCTCTTCTTGGCACGGAAATAGAAACGGCCCCGGTCACTGACCGGGGCCGTTCAAGCGT
>PDSD01000116.1 GCA_002748325.1 Arachnia propionica
CATAAGTCCTAGTCGTACCAGTGTTTCCAGTGATAGCATTCGGATTGCGAAAGCTCAATGTGCTCTAAATGGAGGTCAACTCGTGACTGAGTTTCAAGGTGTTGCCGACACCCTGTACATCCCGCTGGAGGCGCGGATTTATGTGTCTAAGAAGTTCCCCGATTACTTCTATGACGCAAAAGCCCTAGAGCTCGAAGAACACATCCCCAACCGTGCGGTGCGCAAGAAGTCTGTGCAGTATGCGTTCGTGGCTTCGGTTGCCAGATACTTCGTGCTGGACAACTGGGTGCGGGATTTCCACGCTCGCCATGAACGCTGCAATATCGTCAACCTCGGCGTTGGTTTAGAGACCTTCGCCCATCGGCTGGAACTACCCGGCGCCAACCTCTACGGCATAGACCTGCCTCACGTCATCGAGTTGCGTCGAGATATGCTATCTGAAGGCTCGACCGAGGTGATGATCGCCTCAGACATCCTAGATTTGGCCTGGATGGATCAGATAGACCACTCGCTGCCGACTCTGTTTATCGCTGCGGGGGTCTTCCAATACTTTACCCACGACAAAGTAGTTTCCCTGCTCAAAGCCCTGGGCGACGCGTTCACCGAGTCTGAGATCATCTTCGATGCCACCACCAAGCGGGGGCTGAAGGTCGCGAATCGGTACGTTCGAATGACCGGTAACAAGTCGGCTCAGATGGAGTTCTACGTGGACGACGCAGCCGAGCTGGCTGAAGAGTGCAACGCTACCCTGATGGAGGTCCGGCCGTTCTTCACCGAAACCCGCCGGCTCCTCGGCAAACGTGTCAAGCCATACGTGCGCCTGATCACGGCCTTTGCCGACCGGCGTCGAAATGCGTTCGAGATTCACCTTAAACTCAGCTAGCCCTCAAAGGCTTAAGCCACCGGACGCCCCGGTAGGGGGCGTTGCACTAGATTCGTGCTACCTGGAGGCGCTAGCCAATCGATGTCCCATGGACGTCGCGTACTGGTCGGCCTCAAGACCGGCAACCAAGTGCCAGACGTTATCCGAGATCTGCACCGCGCCTGCCAAGCCTGCCCGATCCAATGCCTCAGTATCGACGAGGCTGCCGTCCTTAACCTCAACCCGCACTCGGGTCTCGGCCAGGTGCTCGGCCTTGACGACGTTCTCCTCGCCACCCAGGGCCTTCAGCCACTGCTTAGCCTGATTCGCCTCTTCGTCACCAACGATGATCACGACGGGCTCGTCACTGACCTTTTCCTTGGCCCTCTTGGACGCAGCACGCTGGATACCTGTGATCAGACCGCCGACCAAACAGCCAATGAGCATCCGAGGATAGACCCGCTTGAAGCGCAGATGAATACCGTAAAGGGAAGGCTCCGAGATACCGCCCAGCAGGCCAGCGGCCAGAGCGCCGATGGCTGTCTGTTTCATCTGGTCTTCCTTGTCGCGCCAGGCGATGAACAACACACCCGCAGTAGCGCCGAAGCAGGCGAAGTTCCACGAACCCATGGGCCCCTGGATGAAGTCGTATCCGAGCGTTTGAATATTGAGTAGCATCAGCGCGTTCAGCGGCCAATGCAAGCCGAGCGGCACCAGGAACGGATACAACAGCGGAATTAGGATCGCGAAGACGATTGGTGCTGAGGTATTTAGCCATGCGAGACCAGTGCCGATTCCGTTGCCCAGCCAGACACCCAGCGGGCCAATCAGGAAGGCGGTAAGCGGAATCATGATGACCATCGAGACGAATGGCACGAACACCATCTGCACGTTCTCAGGGAATATCTTCAACAACAGCTTATAGACCAACGCCAGCACCGCCACCATGATCAGCGGCACGAACACTTGTCCTCCGTAGCCGTTCAATTGCATCGGTAAGCCGAAGACGTCGGTTGCGCAAGAGATTGTGCCGAGCGCCTTATTCTCTGTGCACTCGGTCCCCTGGTACAGAAGATCCGGATAGCGGCCGGCTTCTCCTGCAATCTTCATGAAATCTGGGGTCATAAGTGCCCCCATGATGGTCGTTCCGAGCCAGCCGTCCACGTTCAGGGCCTTGGAGGCGTTGTAAGCTACCATGAGCGGTAGGAAGTAGAACACCGACTGGAACATTGCATGCGCGAACTGCCACTGAGCCGGCCTATTCTCATCCCGGAACGCGACGATTCCCAGCGCGTCCAACACCGCTAGGAACGCGATGATCAGTGACGCGCCAAGCAG
>PDSD01000108.1 GCA_002748325.1 Arachnia propionica
TGAACGCGCGCGACATCCTCGCTGTAGTCACCCACTGAACTAAGGACTGATATACATGGCAAAAACCCTTCAGTTTGACGAGGAGGCGCGCCGCTCGCTTGAGCGCGGCGTCGATACCCTCGCCGACACCGTGAAGGTGACCCTTGGCCCCAAGGGCCGGTACGTGGTGCTCGACAAGCAGTGGGGCGCTCCCACGATCACCAACGACGGCGTTACCGTCGCCAAAGAGGTAGAGCTTGAAGACCCATACGAAAACCTCGGAGCCCAGCTCGCCAAGGAGGTCGCAACCAAGACCAACGACGTTGCCGGCGACGGCACCACCACCGCCACCGTTTTGGCCCAGGCGCTCGTTCACGAGGGCCTGCGCGCAGTGGCGTCTGGTGCGAACCCGGTTGGGCTGAAGCGAGGCATCGAGGCTGCCGTTGCGGCAGTTGAAGATGAACTGCACTCCGTCGCCCGCGAGATCGACACCACCGACGACATGGCTGCTGTAGCAACCATTTCGGCCCGTGACGAAGAGATCGGCCAGCTCATCGCTGACGCCTTCGGCAAGGTCGGCAAGGACGGCGTCATCACCGTCGACGAGGGGCAGACCTTCGGTACTGAACTCGAATTCACCGAGGGCATGCAGTTCGACCGGGGCTACTTGAGTCCGTACTTCGTGACTGATGCTGATCGCATGGAGGCTGTGCTTGAGGATCCCTACGTCCTGCTCAGCTCGACCAAGATCACGAGCATGAGCGAGTTGCTGCCGCTGTTGGAGAAGGTTATCGCCGCGCGCGGCACCCTCTTCATCATCGCTGAGGACGTCGAAGGCGAAGCGCTAAGCACGCTGGTTGTGAACAAGATTCGCGGCACCTTCACCTCTGTAGCGATTAAGGCTCCCGCTTTTGGCGACCGGCGCAAGGCGATGCTTGAAGACATCGCTACCCTGACCGGTGGCCAGGTTGTGGCTCCCGAGGTTGGCCTCAAGCTCGACCAGGTTGGTCTCGAGGTGCTCGGACGGGCCAAGCGCATTGTCATCACCAAAGACAACACCACCATCGTTGACGGCGCCGGTGACAAG
>PDSD01000109.1 GCA_002748325.1 Arachnia propionica
GCCCCTCGTTCAATACCCAGAGGCTCATGACTCGGAAGGTCACTTTAACCTTGCGGACCTTCTCAACCTCGATTAGCCATCGTGAAGTGAGCCAGGCCCAAGGGCAACTGGGATCGAACCACATATCCACCGCAGTAGTCATGGCCTGAGCCAATCATGCCGTAGGCGGTTTGGCAAGCAACCGAACCCTGCACCAATGTCGCCAACTACCCGACTTCGAAGACTTGGGCCAGATAGTCTAGAATCTCTCAGGAACTTAGCGAACTCTCAGCATTGCGGTCCCACTGTGTGCTGGGTCTCTTCGCATTTGGCGTTACCGAGGAGGATCATGATCCAGCATAACTTCACCCGTGCCACCGCTTTGGCGCGCAGCGAGATGCTGCAAACGCACAGCTATTCAGTGCTCGTCGATCTCTCGGGGCTCGACCCGCAGGGCAATCCGCTCGCAGATCCTGAGCGCACATTCGTGACGTCCAGCACCGTGAACTTCACGTCGAAAGGTGGCGAGAGCCACATCGATGTGATCGCGGACGAAGTGCTCTACGCAAGCCTTGACCAAACTGAGATCGAAGCCCACTACGACGGCGGCAAACTACATTTCACCGCTGACGAGGGCGCACACGAGCTGACAGTCGTTACCCTGATGCGGTATTCAAGGACGGGCGAAGGACTCCACCGGTTTATTGACCCAGCCGATGGCAAGATTTACCTGTACTCTCAGTTTGAACTCGCCGACGCGAGGCGCATGTTTGCATGCTTCGACCAGCCTGATCTAAAAGCGACCTGGCAGTTATCGGTATTGGGACCAGACGATTGGACTGTCGTCTCGAATGCATCCACCCCTGAGCCGACACCAACTACCGAGGGGCTAGCGAGGTGGGATTTCCCGACCAGCAAACCCATGTCGACCTATGTCATGGCTCTGGTCGCAGGCAACTACCACGTCGACCACGGCACGATCGTCAGTGGTGAGCAGGAAATCAAGGCAAATATTCTTTGCCGCCAGTCGAGCAAAGACTATTGCGACGCCGACCGGATTCGAGAAACT
>PDSD01000005.1 GCA_002748325.1 Arachnia propionica
ATGGCGCATGTTCGTCTGCGGTCACCTGCGCTGGCGCTCTTGCGAGCATTAAGATTTCACCTGCGGTCTTCGGCTCGGCCAACTATAGTCCAACCGGCCCTGCTGGCCAAAACCGGGACTGCCACCAGCTACTGCGCGAGGTGGAGCAGCACGGCGGTGACCGCACGCACCAGGTCTGCCGCCGTCAACGGCGCGATGTCGGTTGCGCCGGACTGGCTGTCGGCGTCGTCGGTCTCGGCCCCCACCGTGGCCACGCCTTGGCTGCGCAGCGCGGGCACGTGAATGAAGATCGCCGGGCAGGTCAGGTCTCGCAGGGCGGCCCGGTAGACGGCGTTGCAGACGAAAGCGCCAGCATCACTGGAGGCCGCGGCCGGCACCCCGGCCGCAGTGATCGCGGCCACCACCTCGTCGACGTCCAGGGTGGCTGCTAGCGCCTCGACGCCGTCATCAAGCTCTTTCCCGCTCGGAGCCAGCCCGTCATTGTCTGCGATTCGGGCATCGGCCAGATTCTTCGCCCACCGCTCCGGGGTGACTAGATTGCGACCGCCGGCCTCCCCCAGGCACACGGCCGCGTCGGGCCGCTCGCGGGCAGCCGCGGCCCGCAGTGCAGCCGGGCCTGCCTCGAACGCCACCGGCAGCACCTCGGTGGCTACCTGCAACCCGGTCGGCCAACGGCGCGCAGCCAATGCCTGCACCACTGCCATCGTGGCGTTCTCGGCATCGCCACCGAACGGCTCGAAGCCCGTCACCAAGATACGCATGTCGAAGCTTTCTGGTTAATACGCCAGTGGGCGCCACGGCTGACAGCCGGGCGCCCACTGGTGAAGGAAAAACTCAGGCGTCAGGTTTGACAGCCGAAGTATCGATCAAAACGCTGGGGCTCATCGTCGCCGAGACCGCAATCTTGCGGATGTAGCGACCCTTGGAGCTGGACGGCTTCAACCGCAGCACCTCATCCAACACCGCGTAGTAGTTTTCCACCAGCTGCTCCTCGGTGAAGGAGGCCTTGCCGATGATGAACTGCAGGTTGGAGTGACGATCAACGCGGAACTCGATCTTGCCGCCCTTAATGTCGGCGACGGCCTTGGCCACATCCATGGTGACGGTGCCGGTCTTGGGGTTCGGCATCAGGCCGCGGGGGCCGAGCACCCGGCCGAGCCGACCGACCTTGCCCATCATGTCAGGGGTGGCAACGATGGCATCGAAGTCCAGGTAACCGCCCTGAATCTTCTCAACCAGTTCGTCGGCGCCAACCTCGTCGGCGCCCGCTTCGCGGGCCGCATCGGCCTTGTCGCCGGCGGCAATGACAAGGACCCGTACCACCTTGCCAGTACCGTTCGGCAGGTTGACGGTGCCGCGCACCATCTGATCCGCCTTGCGGGGATCGACACCCAGGCGCATGGCCACGTCGATCGCCTCATCAAACTTGGCCGAAGCCATCGATTTCACCAGGCGCAGCGCCTCCTCGGGGCTGTAAGCCTGGGCCGCGTCACGCTGTTGAGCAGCGCTGCGATATGCCTTGCTGTGCTTCATGCTGGTTCCTTTCTGGCAACCTCGTGAGTTGCTTCACCAGTTCTGGTTCGGGAGCATCCCTACCAGGAAATTTCTTGTTATTCGGTCTCTACACCCATCGAGCGCGCGGTGCCCTCGACGATCTTCATCGCTGCCTCAACATCGTTGGCGTTGAGGTCCTTCATCTTCATTTCCGCAATCTCGCGAACCTGAGCGGAGGTAATCTTGCCCACCTTGGTGGTCAGCGGATTGTCCGAACCCTTTTCGATGCCAGCTGCCTTCTTGATGAGTTCGGCGGCGGGCGGGGTCTTGGTGATGAACGTGAACGAACGATCCTCGTAGATGGTGATCTCTACCGGGATGACGTTGCCACGCTGGGATTCCGTCTGAGCGTTGTAAGCCTTGACGAACTCCATGATGTTCACGCCGTGGGGACCAAGTGCGGTACCAACGGGCGGGGCTGGCGACGCAGCGCCAGCTTGCAGGGCGACCTTAACTAGGGCGGCCACCTTCTTCTTGGAGGGCATGAGTACGGGTCCTTACTCTCGGTTTGTAGCGCGCTGTCTGCCAGCGCAACGCAATATCTTAGACGACCTTCTCGACTTGTCTGAATTCCAAGTCGACCGGCGTCTCGCGGCCCAGGATCTCGACCAGGGCCTTCAACCGCGACGACTGCGGGTTGATCTCGGTGATCGTAGCGTGCACCCCGGTGAACGGTCCTTCGGTCACCATGACCGAATCGCCGACCGCGAAGTCAACCACTTCGACCTTCTTCTTCACCGATGGCGCCTTGGCCTCGGCGGTAACCTTCGACACGACCGACGGGGTCAGCATCTTGACGACCTCGTCGGTGCTTAGCGGCACCGGATCGTGGCCGTGGCCGACGAACCCGGTCACCGACGGGGTGTGGCGGATGGCGCTCCACGACTCGTCGGTCAGCTCCATCCGAACCAGCACATAGCCCGGCAGCACGCACCGGGTGACGGTCTTGCGGGTGTTGTTGCGGATCTCGACGACGTCTTCGGTGGGCACGACGGACTCGAAGATGTAGTCCTCCATGTTCAGCGAGGAGACGCGAGAATCGATGTTCTGCTTCACCCGCTTTTCCATACCTGAGTAGGTGTGGATCACGTACCAGTCGCCGAACTTGGACTCGATCTCGTCACGCAGCTGCGCGATAGCGGCCGCATTCGCGTCTTCCTGTTCGGCGCTGGTCGTTGCTGGCTCTTCTTCGGCCAGCTCTACCTCGTCGGGCTCGCTTTCGGTTACCTCGGGCAGGTCAAGCTCAATCTCGACCTCATCGGCCGGGCTCGCTTCTTCACCAAGCCCAAGATCAATCTCGAAGTCGTCATTCGGGTTGAGGGAATCAGTCATTGTTCTAGGCTCCCAACAGCGCCAGTAGGGACCAGCCGAACGCGAAGTCCAGGATGCCCACAAACGCGATGATGAATAGGACGAACACCAGCACGGCCGCGAAGTAGACGAACAGCTGGGTTCGGGTCGGCCACACGACCTTCTTTAGTTCGGCGGCTGCTTGTTTGGTGAAGTTGACCGGGGTCGTGGGGCCGTATGGATCCTGCTCTTCGTGCTTGGCGTCGCGGCGCTTGCGAGTGGGCCTCGCCTTCTTGACCGGCGCCTTGGCCGTTTTGCGGGATACCGGCTGAGCGGGCTCGCCGTCGAAATCAGACTCAAGCTCGTCGATGACCTTGTCATCGGCTTCGGGGGTGGCTTTTGCCTTACGGACCGGCGCCGAAGCGGTACGACGCTTGGGCTTGCCACCAGCAGCTGCACCCGTATCCTGGGCAGCCTCAGTGTCCGGCTGTTCCGGAGTCTTGTCGCTCACGCGATCCCCTTCGTCGATGTCAAAGAAAACGCCTGCGCGCGGAGCGAGGCGAAGAGGTGGGCGCACCCACCTCGCAGGGCAGGAGGGACTCGAACCCCCAACCTGCGGTTTTGGAGACCGCTGCTCTGCCAGTTGAGCTACTACCCTTCAGTGGCCAATAGGCGCGAAACAAGCCGAGCCCACACAGCCAGACGACCATGATACGCCACGATAGCCGCCACGTCGAACCGTCACGAAGCGGCCACTCGCCGAGTTCATCACTGCTGGCATAAGGCCGCAGCCATCGGCATCGGCGCGCTCAGGAATCCAACGAGACCCCCACCAACTTGGGCTCTGGCACCAGCCGCAGCCCGAAGCGTTGCTCCACCCCATCGCGAATCTCGGCGGCCAGCGCCACCACGTCTGCCGCGCTAGCGCCGCCACGGTTGGTGATCGCCAGGACGTGGCGCGAGGATAGCTGGGCGGCCGACTTGCCGTAGCCGCGGTCGAAACCTGCCGCTTGGATGAGCCAGGCAGCGCTGGTTTTGATTCCCTGGGCCGCCGGGTAACGCGGGGCCTCGGCGGGCAACCGTTCGGCTTGGGCCTCGGAGATGACGGGATTGGTGAAGAACGAGCCCGCGCTCCAGGTGTCGTGGTCGGCCGCATCGAGCACCATCGCCTTGCGGCGGCGAACCGCCAGCACCGCCTGCCTGACCTTTCTCGGTGCCACGCGCTGCCCGACTTCCACCCCGAGTTCGCGCGCCAGCTCCGGGTACTCGACGGGTTCGCCGACAGCGGCGGGGGCCAACTTGAAGCTGGCTGCCATCACCACGTAGCGATCCGGTTCTCGCTTGAACTTAGACCAGCGGTAGCCGAACTCGCACTCGGCGGCAGGCAGGAAGCGCAAGCTGGCGTCGCGCCGGTCGAGAACCGTGACGCGAGTAAGGGTCTGCGCCACCTCGGCCCCGTAGGCCCCGACGTTTTGCACCGGGGTCGCCCCGGCCATTCCGGGAATGCCGGACAGCGCCGCCAGTCCAGCCCAGCCCTGCTCAATCGTCTGGGCCACGAACTCGTCCCAAACCTCGCCTGCGGCGGCCTCAACCCAGCCGTCGGAGCTCACTTGCACCGGATCGGTGGGCCGCACCAGAACGGCGGTGCCGTCGAAGCCTTCGTCGGCGATGAGCAGGTTGGAGCCCCCACCGATGAGCAGCACCGGCTCGCCGCGGTTATCGCAGTCGATAACGATCTCGGCCAACTGCATCATCGAAGTAGCGGTGACCAGCCGCTTGGCCGGGCCGCCGATGCGCAAAGTGGTGTAGTCGGCTAGCCGGGTCATCGCCGCACCGTAGCCTGGGCCGAGCCAAGCACCTGTTCGGTACCGCAGGTCGCTGTGATCGCGATGGTCTCGGTGGTCTCAGTCGATTCCACGATCTCGCCTGCGAACAACACCTCGACGCCGTCGTCATCATCGGGGAGCACGACGGGGTTGGTGAACCGCACCGAGTAGGACAGCACCCGGCCCGGGTCGCCGACATAGTCGGTGACCAGCCGCAGGCCGACGCCCATCGTCCACATGCCATGCGCCAACACGCCGGGCAGCCCCAGTGCTTCGGCATGGCGCGGCGAGTAATGGATCGGGTTGAAGTCGGTGGCGGCGCCCGCGTAGCGCACCGCCCCGGCCCTGGTGAAACGCGCTCGAAGCGCGGGGATCGCGGTCATGATTCCTGCCTGGTGTGCATGAAGGTGGAACGGGAGCGGCAGACCAGTTCGCCCGCCACCGTGAGGTCAACCAGGATGCCGACGATGTCGAGCTTGCCCCGGTTACGAACCCGCTCAATGGTGGTGATCGCCACCACGTCATCGCCCGGCCGCAGCGACCTGGTGAACTCGAAGGATTGGCTGACGTGGACGATTCGCTTGAGCGCCAGCCCCAGTTCTTCGTCGTTGAACATCGCGTCCCAGGCCCCGGCAGCAATGGT
>PDSD01000006.1 GCA_002748325.1 Arachnia propionica
GGCGGTTCGACGCCGATGGCTTGCAGGATCTGCGTCGCTGGCTTGCCGACCCATTCAAGCTTGGGTCCCTTATCGGTGAGAACCAGCGATTCCAGCCGAGCGACCTCATCGGCAGTGGCCTCGTAGCAGCCCTCTTTCAATAGGTTGAATTTCAGTAGATCTGCTATCGACTCGACCGCGATGCACACTTTTTCCGAAGTGCACGGCAGGTTGTTGTCGAAGCTGGCGCCATCGACGATGCACTTGGCGGCGTGGGCCAACTCAGCGGTCTCGTCAACCACCACCGGCGGATTACCGGCCCCTGCCCCGATAGCTTTTTTGCCTGAACGTAACACCACGTCCACGATGGTGGGGCCGCCAGTGGCCACCAACAGCTTCACATCGGGGTGAGAGATCATGCTGTTGGTATTTTCCATGGAGGGTTCTGCTACGGTCACCACCAGATTCTCCGGTGCCCCAGCTGCCCGCAAGGCGTCGTTGATCTTGCGGATTTGCCACAGCACTAGCTGCTTGCAACGCGGATGCGGGCTGAAGACCACGGCATTCCCGGCAGCGAGCATGCCAATCGAGTTGCAGGTGATGGTCTCGGTTGGATTGGTGGTGGGGGTGATTGCCCCGATCACGCCGAACGGTGAGTACTCGACCGTGGTGAGACCGTCGTCGCCTGACCAG
Source organism: Arachnia propionica (assembly GCA_002748325.1). GTDB lineage: Bacteria > Actinomycetota > Actinomycetes > Propionibacteriales > Propionibacteriaceae > Arachnia > Arachnia propionica_A. The sequence goes on from PDSD01000006.1 coordinate 673, forward strand.
GCTGAGGTGATCAAATCCTCAACGCCAGGAGTCCCCGCGGCAGCGACCTTGTTCTTGAGGTATTTGTGGGCGACATCCCCCATTTCGGTTTCCAACACTGCCTGGGATGACATGTAGTTGAGGTTTTCCTCGTCCGACATGACTTCGCGAATCGCGGCTACGTAGCGCCGCCGGTCGGCCAGCGACCGTGACAGGTACTGCCGAGCTGCGACCCGGGCTGCGGCAATTGCCGAATCCATATCAGCGAAGATCCCGTTGCCACATTCTTGGTCAGCTGGCTGATCCGTCAGCTGACTCACCAACCGGCGAACAGTGGCTTCCAAGAAATCACGATCGATTGTCATTGTTGCCTCCTAACACCTGAGCTACCGCCCAGGTTGCAATGTCGCAGTCTTGTTCGACGGTGCCTCCGGAAACCCCTATGCCTCCGATGAGGGTGTCGTTGCTGATCAGTGGAAAACCGCCGCCGAACAGCACAACGCGGCCGCCGTTGCTACTGGCTAATCCAGGAAGCGCGCCGTCCGGCTGAGCCAGCTTCGCCAAATTGCCGGTGGGCTGCCGCAGCGCTACCGAAGTCCACGCCTTGTTCGTCGCCAAGTCGAGACTGACCAGCAACGAGTCATCCATGCGATGCAGCGCGACCGGATGTCCCGCCGGGTCGACCACGCTGATGACAACGGGGACCTGGATGTCTAGGGCCCGATGCTCTGCGGCGGTGATTAATGACTTGGCCAGGGCTAGCGTTAGGTGCTGCTGTTCAGTTCCTGCCGTCGCCGGGAGCGGAGGTGCCGAATCGGCCGCCGTCAGCTGGGCGGCCACGGTGTCGCGCACGATGCGTTCGACTGTTGCCAGATCCGACCAATGCTCGGTGACGCGCGCCACCGCGTAGACCGCGTCCGAGAGCCGATTGAGGTACTTGATCAGCTCCGGGCGCACACTTTCGTGGGACGACAGGGTCAGCAGACGTCGCTCTGCCCGCCGGACGATGGTGCGAGCATTATGGAAAGCCGCAGACCGCTCATCGCGCCCCGGCACCACGAACGCCCGTTGCGGCCCGGTGATTTTCAAGCAGTCGTCGATGAGCTCTTCTAATTCGACGATGTCAGCCGCATCGATTCTGTTGCCCAACTGGGCCACACCGGCGTCATCGCTAGCGACCTCGGCGGCAAGCACGAATAGTCGGTGCTGGATCGCATGGAGACGCTGCCGCCACGGCCCGGAGTCCAAGGTGGCCTTGGCTTGGCCGACGGCGGCGTTGGCCTCGTCAATATTGCCGTACGCCTCCACCCGCATGCTGTCTTTGAGCACGCGCGAACCACCGAATAGGCCAGTCGACCCATCGTCTCCGGTTCTGGTGTAAATCGCAGGCATGGTCAGACTTCGTCAGTTTCGACCGTGTCGACGATGCCAACGATGGTGGCATCAAGCGGGGCTTGGGGGTTGGTGGCTGCGAACCGGGCTGAGGAGCCCTTGGTGACGATAACCGTCTCGCCAGAACCAGCGCCGACGGTGTCGACGCACACTTCGCTACGCTCCGAGAGGTTGTTCGCAGCGTCCAAGCGTCGGGTCAGGAGCAGCTTGAAGCCAACCAGTCGCTCGTCCTTGCTGGTGGAGACGACGGTTCCTACAACCTTTGCAAGATACATTCTCAACTCCCTGTCGTGATGGTGATGTTTCGGCTGGCGGCGATCTCTTGAGCCAGGGCAGTGACGATGGTTTTCGGGCCTATCCGAAGGGTGCCGCCAGCGGGGATATCAGCGAGTGTTTCGGCGGTGACTACGCCCGGGAAGCTGCCAGTGGGGGCTGGCGCAACACTGGTTTTCAGCACCTCACGAACTGCCTGATCGAGACTTGCGGCAGGCGTTAGCTTGATCCCGAAAGAACGAAGCCGGTCTAGCGCTTCTCGCAGCATCGCGGCATAGCCGCTAGGCATGTTGGGGAACCAGGACCGCTTGTCGGAATTGTCCGGGCAACTGCCATTGACAGTAGCCACCACCTGCCGTCCGGTCATGATGAATTCGGCCATGGTGTTGGAAGCGAGACAATCCCCGATGCCGTTAGCTACCTTGCCGACCAGATTGACGGTGAGCGTGGGCACGATGAGCAGATCGTGGGAACTGACACTCGACTCGGCGACTGGGGTCATGCCCACTGCGGCAATCTTGTTGTTGTCCAGGATCCGCTCGGCGCTTGGCGTCTGTGTCCAGTCCAGCGACACTTCATCGCTGAGCCGTGCCAACGAAGCCAGCGCCTCCTCGAAGCCAAGCAGAGCCCCAGAAAACAGCACCAAGGCGGTGGGCTTGGGCCGTGCCGATGAAGGCTGGGCGCGCGTTTCTTGTATGACTCGTCGAATCAGGTCCGCTAGCTGTGATTCATCCATGGTTGCTCCTAAGCGCCGCTCCTAGTGGGGTCGGAAAAAGTGGTTCCAAGGGTTGCTGGATGGGCAGGCCGAGAACCGAGCTGAACACGTCGCGGGCGGAAGCCACCGCGCTGGCCCCACCCACCAGCTGCACCTGGGGAACTTCCTGGTGGCGAAGCGCCCGCTGCGCGATGGTGGCCATCTTTTCTAACGTCGGATGAACCAAGCCCGCCACCTGGTCGCGGTTGGCGACGGAGCACTTGTATTCCTCTGCCTCCTGGTAGTCCAGCCCAAGCGCGCCACTGATGATCAGCGTCATGTGGTGGCCACCAGTGGGCTCGTCGATTGATATCATTGCCTTGCCGTTGCGTAGCAGCGATACCCCAGTGGTGCCATGGCCGATGTCGATGATCGCCCCATCCGTCAGCGTCAGTGCCCGCGCTGCCGCGACCGGTTCGTCGACGACCTCCGCAGTATCCAATTCACATGCCTGCAAGACATTGGTGAAAACCTTGACAGTTTCCGGCCCGATGCCCGGCGGGACGGTGACCGCCGCTTCGCTAAACCGCACCTGCAATCGGTCGGCCAGGATCGCAGTCAACTCGCGGACGGTTTGCACGGCCCCCGCCCAGTCGACGACGACGCCGTCTCGAACAACGCTAGCCTGCCGCCACGCGCCGGCAACTGGATGACCTGAAGCGTCAGCAACCGCCAACACAATGTTGGAGGTGCCCAAATCGACGCCGAGACGCAGCGGCTCATCGGACGGCTCGAACGATCCGGTTCGCACCAACTCTGCGAACCGGGTCAGTCGCTGCATCACGCTCATCATGGCCGCAGACAGATCCTTGCCCAGTCTCCGGTACGGACGCTGACGGCATTACCCTCATCGGTATCAAGATGCAGTTCTTGCCGGTAGGAACCTTTGACCCGAATCAATACGTTGTCGAGACGGGCCCCTCGCTCACCTTCGATCAACACACTCACCCGGTCCTGGTGCTTGACGTTCAACCGACGGGCTTCTTCCGGGCTGATGTGAATATGCCGCCCGGCCACGATGGCGGCATGATCGCAGGTCACCCGGCCAGCAGGGCCTTCCAGTTCCACCCGTGCCGCGCGATCAAGGTGCCCAGACTGCGCTAATGGCGCCTGAATGCCCAGCGCGAAGCAGTCGGTTTTACTCAACTCGACCTGTGTCTGCGGCCGATTGGGCCCCATGACGCGTGCCGTCAACTTGCCCGCTGGCCCGTGAATCGTCACCTTTTCCTGCGCCGCGAATTCGCCGGTCTGTCGTGCCATCCGGCGAACTTGTGGTTCTGGATAACCAAACAGGGTGCGGAAATCGGCGTCAGCAAGATGCACATGACGATTCGAGACGCCGATGGTTACCCAACTCGGATCAGCTTCCCGTAGCAGCAGCACAACTCGATCTGCGATTAGGTTGACAAGGTCACGCCGATTGTGCATTTCAGGCCTTCGGCAGCAGCTTTTCTATGTCAGCATGAGGGCGGGGAATCACGTGCTGGCTGACCAGTTCGCCCACTTTCATAGCTGCGGCACAGCCAGCGTCGACGGCAGCCTTGACCGCGCCGACATCGCCGCGCACCATGACGGTCACCAAGCCGGAGCCGATTTTCTCAGTTCCCACGAGGGTGACGTTGGCCGATTTGGTCATCGCATCGGCGGCCTCTACGGCACCGACGAATCCCTTGGTTTCGACTAAACCTAAAGCGCTAGTCATGTTCTTTTCCTCCTAGTAGTGGTTTTCCCGGTTGGGGGTTTAAGGTCAGTCGCCTTGGTTTTTTCGGCGACTGGGATCTCGGGTGCGGCCTCTTTCGATGCGGCTGCTGCTGGGGTTACGCTCTTGGGGGCCTTCGCCGCCCTCGGGGTCGTCGGCACAAAACCGACAGTCGAGTCGTTAGTTACCAGCGGTTCGAGTTGCTCGTTTGGCCGAGGAATGGTCAGCGTGCTGACGACTCGGCTGATCTTGGCAGCAGCCGTGCTGGCCGCAGCCATGGCAGCCTGAACCGCGCTCACTTGGCCCAGCACCTTCACCGTGACGTAGCCACCGCCACGGGCCAGCTCGTACCCGACGAGTTGCACATTGGCCGTTTTGCAGGCCACGTCTGCCGCCTCAATGGCGGCCACCAAACCGACAACTTCGATTGTGCCTAAGGCTTGCATGATCACGCTCTTTCTTGGACGGTGCGGACTTCTCGCAACGGAAGCCGCTTGACTAGGCGGGCTGCGTTAGAACCGATGAATCG
>PDSD01000018.1 GCA_002748325.1 Arachnia propionica
GTGGTGTTCGTGGAACCTGCTGATTCCGGTGGCACGCTTGGCGGTATCTATATTTCTTCTGGTGAGCGGTGGCAGGCCCCGACGGCGCTGAAAGAGTTCACTATGGCACGGGGCGGGTTTGTCTCAGACGGCGCCACGACTGCGATCGCGGTTGACCCACTGACCGGTGATACCGGTGGGTACGGGGTGGCGGTGTGGCGGGAAGGCTGGAGCCACGCCATGACTGATAGGTCGATACTTCATGCCTTCCTTGACAGCAGTCTTTACGGGAAGCAGTTGCAGGGTGATCTGCTGACCTACCTGCTAACGGTAGAGGGCGGTTATTCGGCTCGGGTGTGGAATCTACGCACCGGGGTGATCTACGAAATCCGAGACGAATTCACCATCCCCTACTTTGACGGCGATGAGTTGGTGCTTGAAGGGCAGGCAGAAGGACTGCCCGATGGTGGCACGGCGCGGATCCCATTGTCGGAGTTCGAAACCGGTGAATGCCCCTAACTAGCCACGAGCGGCATGGGATGGCGCTTAGGAGTCACCCCATGCCGTTTCGTAAGCGCCACCAGCGGCTAGCCGGTTTGGAGCCACTCGGTTCGCTCGTGTAAACTTCCTCTTCGTGCTCGTAAGAGCGCCAAGGGGTATGGGGTAATTGGCAGCCCGACTGATTCTGGTTCAGTTAGTCTTGGTTCGAGTCCAGGTACCCCTGCGGACAAGGCTTCGGCCTTGGCCACTCTGGCCCCGTTGTGTAGCGGCCTAGCACGCCGCCCTCTCAAGGCGGTAGCGGGGGTTCGAATCCCCTCGGGGCTACGAGACGGTCCAGTCAGCGAAAGCTGGCTGGACCGTTTTTTATTTGCTTAGGCGTCTTTTTATTTGCTTAGGCGTCGGCGGAGCGGCGCAGCGCCTCACTCAGCTTCTCGGCGGCAGCCATCACGGCATGCGCGTGCAACCGGCCAGGCTGGCGGGTAAGCCGCTCAATCGGGCCAGACACGCTAACGGCCGCAATGATCCGGCCAGTCGGGGCCAGCACCGGCGCAGACACCGAGGCGACCCCCGGCTCGCGTTCGCCCACCGACTGGGCCCAGCCGCGCCGCCGCACCTGCCGCAGCGACGCCGTGCCAAAGGAGGCGGCTTCCAACAGCTTGGGAACCCGATCCGGTTCCTCCCAAGCCAACAGCACCTGGGCGGCCGAACCTGCCTTCATCGACAGCTGCGCCCCGAGCGGGACGGTGTCACGCAGCCCGGAGGGCCGCTCCACGGCAGCGGCGCACACCCGGATGTCGCCCTGACGGCGAAACAGTTGCGAGGACTCGCCGGAAATGTCGCGCAGCCTGGTCAGGATCGGTCCGGCGGTCTGCACCACCGGATCCTCATTGGCTGCCTGCGCCAACTCGACCAGGCGCGGGCCAAGCACGAACCTGCCCTGCAGGTCACGGCCGACGATGCGGTGATGTTCCAGCGCCACGGCCAGCCGATGCGCGGTGGGCCGCGCCAACCCGGTCTCGGCAACCAACCCGGCCAAGCTGAGGGCTCGGCCTTCCAGCGCGCTCAACACGGCGGCAGCCTTGTCCAGCACTCCCACACCACTCGATGATTCGTCCATTCTTCGAGACTACGTGTCCGTAATGCGGACGAGCAAGTTCTGTGCAGTGGGTCGGCTCACTAACCTGCCACAAAGCGAATAAAACATCGCTGCGATGAAAGAAGGCGGGATGGGTAGAACCCTGGCTCAGAAGGTATGGGATGCGCACGTGGTGCGTGCCAGCGAAGGCGAACCCGACCTGCTTTACATAGACCTGCATTTGGTGCATGAGGTCACCAGCCCGCAGGCGTTCGAGGGGCTGCGGCTGGCCGGGCGCCCGGTGCGTCGCCCGGATCTAACGTTGGCCACCGAAGACCACAACACGCCGACGCTGAACATCCTGGCCCCGATCGCAGACCCGGTATCGCGGCTGCAGGTCGACACGCTGCGCGCCAACGCCCGCGAGTTCGGCATCCGGCTGCACTCGCTTGGCGACCGCGACCAGGGCGTCGTCCACATCATCGGCCCCCAGCTCGGCGTCACCCAGCCCGGCATGACCATCGTCTGCGGCGATTCCCATACCTCCACCCACGGAGCCTTCGGGGCGCTAGCCTTCGGCATCGGCACCAGCGAGGTCGAGCACGTGCTGGCGACTCAAACCCTGCCGCAGCATCGCCCCAAGATGATGGCGGTCAACGTCAACGGCCAGCTTGCCGAAGGCGTTACCGCCAAGGACATCGTGTTGGCGCTTATCGCCAAGGTGGGCACCGGCGGCGGCCAGGGCTACGTCGTCGAATACCGCGGCGACGCCATCGAGGCGCTCTCCATGGAAGGGCGCATGACCATCTGCAACATGAGCATCGAATGGGGAGCCAAGGCGGGCATGATCGCCCCCGACCAGACCACCTTCGACTACCTGGCTGGCCGCCCACACGCGCCGACCGGCCAAGATTGGGATGTGGCGGTCGCCTATTGGCGCACGCTGCACACCGACGCCGACGCGGTATTCGATGCAGAGGTGGATATCGACGCCAGCCAGCTCACCCCGTTCGTGACCTGGGGTACCAACCCCGGCCACGGCGTGCCACTGGGCGGCGTCGTGCCAAGCCCGGAGGAGTTCGATTCGCCGGTCGAGCAGGCCACCGCGCAGCGCGCGCTGGAATACATGGATCTGCAGCCCGGCACCAAGCTGCGCGACGTCGCCGTCGACACCGTCTTCCTCGGCTCCTGCACCAACGGCCGGATCGAGGATCTGCGGCTGGCCGCATCCGTCCTCAACGGCCGCAAGATCGCCGACGGGGTGCGCATGCTAGTCGTACCAGGCTCGGCCAGGGTGCGGCTGCAGGCCGAGGAAGAGGGCCTAGACCAGATCTTCCTGGAGTTCGGGGCGGAATGGCGTGCCGCCGGCTGCTCGATGTGCCTGGGTATGAACCCAGACCAGCTCAGCCCGGGGGAGCGCTCGGCCTCCACCTCCAACCGCAACTTCGAGGGCCGCCAAGGCAAGGGCGGGCGAACCCACCTAGTTTCGCCAGCCGTCGCGGCAGCCACCGCCGTGATCGGGCGGCTAAGCTCCCCGGCCGACCTGAAGGGAATCTGACATGGACGCATTCACCAGCCACACCGGGATCGCGGTGCCGCTGCGGCGCTCCAACGTCGACACCGACCAGATCATTCCGGCGGTCTACCTAAAGCGCATCACCCGCACCGGCTTTGAAGACGGCCTGTTCGCCGCCTGGCGCAACGATCCAGACTTCGTGCTCAACCGCGAACCATATAACCGGGGCAGCATCCTGCTGCCTGGCCCGGATTTCGGCACCGGTTCGTCTCGTGAGCATGCGGTCTGGGCGTTGCAAAATTATGGTTTCAAAGTGGTGCTAGGCACGCGCTTTGGCGACATCTTCCGCTCGAACGCTGGCAAGGCCGGGCTGCTTGTTGGGGCGGTGACGCCGGAGGTAATGGAGCAGCTGTGGCAGGCAGCCGAGAGCCAGCCAACCGACGAATTCACCGTCGATCTGGTCACCCGAACGGTCACGGCTGCGGGGTGCCAGTACGAGTTCCAGATCGACGACCACATCCGCCATCGGCTGTTGGAAGGCCTCGACGACATCTCGCTGACGTTGCAGCACAGTGACGACATCGCGAGCTACGAGGCGAAGCGTCCCAGGTACAAGCCCACGACCCTGCCAGTACGTACCCAAGACTGAATCCTGCTAGGTTCACCCTGTGACCAAATCTCGACGACGCGCACCCTGGCAGCTGCCGCTGCGGGAAGTAAACCGGGAAACCGCCCCCTGGGCCTATCACGTAGTAGCCCGATTTGCCCGCCTGTTCATTCCGCTGATGACCAAACGCGTCTGGTCGGGCCGCGAACACATCCCCGCCAGCGGCGGGGCACTCGTGGTCTCAAACCATCTCAGCAACTACGACACGGTCTCGCTGGGGGAGTTCTTGATCTGGTCGGGCCGCTGGCCGAGATTCCTGGGCAAGTCGGACATTTGGAGGGTGCCGGTGCTCAGGTACTTCGCCACCAAGTGTCGCCAGATACCGGTGTACCGCAACACGCCCAACGCGAAGCAGGCACTAGTGCATGCCCAAGAAGCGCTCGCCGCCGGCGACATGGTCGCCATCTATCCCGAGGGCACCATCACCCGTGATCCCGACGAATGGCCGATGACCGCGCGGATGGGTGCTGCCTGGCTGGCGCTGCAGCACGGCATCCCAGTGATTCCGGTGGCCCAGCTGGGAACCTCGGCGGTGTTGGGGGGAACGAAGTTGCGGCTCAACCGGCTGTTTGCCCTGCGGCGCCGTCCGATCCTGACCAAGGCCGCGCCGCCAATGGATTTCTCCAACTACAAGATCGATGGCGAACCAACTAAGCAACAGCTGGAACAAGCCTCCATCGAGATCATGGATCGGCTAACCGAACTCGTCGCCGAGTTGCGCGGTGAACAGCCGCCCCTGGGCCGCTTCGATATGCGAGTCGGCAAACGGGTCCCGCAACTGGCGACATAGGAGCGAGCAGAATGTTCGATGACAACAAAACCCGCGTCGCCCTAGTATTTGGCGGCCAGTCGCCAGAACACGGGGTGTCCTGCCTGACCGCCTCCCGAGTGCTAGCCGCAATTGATCAAGACCGCTTCGACGTGATTGGCGTCGGCATCACTAAGCAAGGCAAGTGGCGTCGGGTCGAACTAGCCGACATTGCCGCCTACCAAATCACCGATGGACACGTGCCGCAGGTGGCGACGAGCGGCCCGGAAGCCGTGTGGCTGCAGGCCGAAACCGGCTGCCAGGTCGCGACTAGGGACGGCTCGCAGCTCACCGATTTCAAAGACGTAGACGTAGTCTTTGTGCTGCTGCACGGGCCATTCGGCGAGGACGGCACGATCCAAGGGCAGTTCGAGATGATGGGGGTCCGCTACGTCGGCTCCGGGGTCGCTGCCAGCGCAATGGCGATGGACAAGCACTACATGCGGATCGCCTTCGAGGCGGCCGGGCTAGCGGTAGCGCCATATGAGGTGATCGCGCCCGAGCAATGGCGCGACAACGCCGACGAGGCGCTAGCCCGCGTGCAACAGCTACAGTTCCCGCTATTCGTGAAACCCTGCCGGGGCGGTTCGTCAATCGGCATCACCCGGGTCGACGACCCCGCCGAGCTGGCAGCCGCGATCGAGCAAGCGCAACGCTACGACCCGAAGGTCATCGTCGAGCAGGGGCTGCTGGGCTGCCGCGAACTTGAATGCGCGGTACTTGCCGATCCAGAACTGCCCGAGGGATGCCGCGCCTCCGACGTGGGCGAGATCAAGGTGCTCGACGGCAGCGGCTTCTACGACTTCGAGGTGAAATACCTGCACCCCGAACAGGCCACCCTAGCTCTGCCCGCCGAACTGACCGAGGCGGAGCGCACCGCGATCCAGCAGGCCGCCCGGCAGGCCTTCCGATCCCTCGGCTGCGAAGGCCTAGCCCGGGTAGATGTATTCCTCGACGCTGCGGGTAAGGTCTGGCTGAACGAGATCAACACCATGCCCGGCTTCACCGAGATCTCGATGTTCCCGAGCCTATGGCAGCACCAAGGACTGGCCTACGCCGACTTAATTACTCGACTCATCGAGCTGGCACTACAGCGCCCGTTGGGGCTGCGGTGAGGTTGGATGAATTCGGGCTGATCGGCCGAATCACAAAGGGGCTGAAGCAAGGCCCGGACGTGGTACTTGGGCCAGGCGATGACGCCGCCGTGCTGCGGCCCGCCGGAGACTTGGCGGTCAGCACCGACCTGCTGGTTGAGGGCGTCCACTTCCGCCGAGACTGGTCCAGCGCCTTCGACGTAGGCCGAAAGATCGTTGCGGTAAACGTCGCCGACATCGAGTCCATGGGGGCCGCGCCCAGTGCGATCGTGATCGGGTTGGCGGTTCCCGCCGAGCTGGATCAGCAATGGGTGCATGAATTCGCGGCCGGGGCCAGGGCGGAATGCGAGCGAGCCGGGGTATCGCTGGTTGGGGGAGACCTCAGTCGGGCCGCGCAGATCGTCGGCTGCGCCACCGCCCACGGCAACCTGGCCGGGCGCGAAGCCGTCACCAGGGCGGGCGCGAGGCCCGGTGACGTCGTGGCGGTCCGCGGGCAGCTGGGGCTGGCTTCAGCTGGCCTGGCCCTGCTGCAGCTTGGTTACCCCGAGGCGCCGCGGGCGCTGGCAGCCCAGCGCTGCCCACAGGTGCCCTACGGTCAGGGGCTGATCGCGGCTAGGGCTGGTGCGAGCGCCATGTGCGACATCTCGGACGGCCTGGTCGCCGATCTGGGGCACATCGCGGCCGCATCGCAGGTGGGCATCGAACTATCAACCCAGCGCCTACCCATCGACCCCGAGATCGAACTGGTGGCAGCTGCGGCCGAGGTCTCGCCGCTGCAATTCGTGCTGGGCGGCGGTGAGGATCACGCCCTGGCTGCGACCTTCGGCGACGCTGCAGCGGTGCCCGCGGGCTGGCGTGTCCTCGGGCGGGTCGTCGAGGGCACCGGAGTGAGCGTCGACTCAGCGCCCTGGCAGGGGAGCGCTGGGTGGAATCATTTCGGCTCCGCCACTGCCCGGAGTGGCGGCTAAGCGTGATCAAGCGCCCAGGCTACGGTAGTGGGCATGGCAAATCGCGGATCTTCCCCGTCGCGAAGCACCAGTAAGAAGCGAACCGCTAGGCCCGCTGGTGCTCGTTCAGGGACCAAACGAAGCAGCACCACCAGGGCGAAGTCGCGCAACCGCAGCGGCGTAAACCCGGTTGTGGCGATGCTGCGCAGCATCGCAAGAGCAATCGGCTCGCTTTTCGGCAGCATCCGGCGGGGCATCGCCAGCGTCGATCCGAAACTATGGCGAGACGGTTTCGGCCTGCTGCTAATTGCAGTCGCCATCGCTTCGGCGGCACCACTGTGGTTTGGGGTAGCCGGGCCGGTAGGCGACGGGGTCCGCATAGCTGTCACCACCGTCGTCGGCTCGCTAGCGACCGCGCTGCCAATCGTGCTCGGCTACTGGGGCTGGCGAATCCTGCGCCACCCCCGCGACGTCGACAACGCCTCCCGCACCTCGCTGGGCTGGCTGCTGATCATCCTTGGCGTCCTGGGGTTGATCAACCTGGCCAAGGGGCTGCCCCGGCCAAACGACATGGCGAACCTCCGCGAGGCTGGCGGCATCATTGGCTTCCTGTCTTCCAGCCTGCTCTCGGACCTGCTGACCGGCTACGTCGCCGTGCCGCTGCTGATTCTGCTAGCGCTGTTCGGCACGCTGCTGGTAATCGGTAAGCCGCTGCACCAGATCATCGCCGGGATAAAGGTCGCTTTCAAAGCGTTGATCGAAAGCGATCAGCCGAGCGAAAGCATCGAGATCGGCGTAGACGTTCCCTACGACACCCCGCTGGTAGCTGAGGCCGAAGAACCGTCGCTGCCCAGCGAACCGATCCCGACGCCCGAGCCCGCGCCGCCTGCCCCGGTCGAAGCGCCAGCCGAGAAACCGCTGCAGCCGCCGCCGCACACCCCGCCACCGCCGCGCAGCGAACAGCTGCAGCTTGGCGGCGACGTGGTCTACCAGTTGCCCGCCACGTCGATGCTGGTTCCTGGCACCAAGCCGAAACAACGCTCGGAATCATCAGACCGGGTAGTACGGCAACTTGCCGAGACCCTGCGCGAATTCGAGGTCGACGCCAAGGTGACCGGCTACACCAGAGGCCCGACGGTCACCCGCTACGAACTGGAACTCGGCAACGGCGTAAAGGTCAACAAGCTCACCGGGCTCACCGACAACATTGCCTACGCCGTCGGCAGCAACGAGATCCGACTGCTCACCCCGATCCCCGGCAAGTCAGCCATCGGCATCGAGATCCCCAACAACGACAAGGAAGTGGTCAGCCTGGGCGACGTGCTGCGCTCGCCCAGCGCACGCAACGATCACCACCCGCTCACGGTCGGCCTGGGCAAGGACGTCGAGGGCGGCTTCGTGTTGGCCAACGTGGCCAAGATGCCGCACCTGCTGGTCGCCGGTGCCACCGGCTCTGGTAAATCGAGCTTCATCAACTCGCTGATCACCTCCATCATGATGCGCGCCACCCCGGACGAGGTGCGGCTGCTGCTGGTCGACCCCAAACGGGTGGAGCTGAACCACTATGAGGGCATTCCGCACCTGGTGACCCCGATCATCACCAACCCGAAGAAGGCCGCAGAGGCCCTTTCTTGGGTGGTACGTGAGATGGACCTTCGCTACGAGGATCTGGCGGCCTTCGGCTTTAGGCACGTCGACGACTTCAACAAGGCCGTCCGGGCCGGGCAAGTGAAACCGCCGGAAGGCTCGCAGCGCGTGCTTGAGCCCTATCCCTACCTGGTGGTGGTCGTCGATGAGCTGGCCGACCTGATGCTGGTCGCACCGCGCGACGTGGAAGAGTCCGTGGTTCGGATCACCCAGCTTGCCCGGGCGGCGGGCATCCATCTGGTGCTGGCCACCCAGCGGCCATCCACCGACGTGGTCACGGGCTTGATCAAGGCCAACGTGCCGTCCCGGCTCGCCTTCGCTACCTCGTCCATGACCGATTCCCGAGTAATCCTGGATCAGCCGGGTGCGGAGAAACTCGTCGGCAGCGGCGACGCCCTCTTCCTGCCGATGGGGGCGGGCAAGCCGATCCGTGTCCAGGGCGCCTGGGTGAACGAGTCCGAGATCCACGAGATCGCGGCCTTCATCACCGCCCAGCTCAAGCCAAACTACCGCGAAGACGTGGCCGCCCCAGCCGCCCAGCAGAAGGTGGTCGACGACATCGGCGACGACCTCGACCTGGTGCTGGACGCCTGTCGACTGGTGGTGGAACTACAGTTGGGCTCAACCTCGATGCTGCAGCGCAAACTGCGCGTCGGCTTCGCCAAGGCCGGCCGGCTAATGGACATCCTGGAATCCCGCGGCGTCGTCGGTCCTTCCGAAGGATCGAAGGCTCGCGAGGTGCTGGTGAAACCAGAAAACCTAGACGAAGCGCTGGCCCGGCTTTCCGAGGGTGCCTAGAAAGCGTACGGTCTAGGCATGACGACTGCGCATCGGGTACACATTTCGACCCTTGGCTGCGCCAGGAACGAAGTGGACTCCGAGGAACTGGCAGCCCGGCTTGCGGCTGCCGGATTCCAACTGGTCGCCGAGCCAGCGGCGGCCCAAACGCTAGTCGTCAACACCTGCGGTTTCATCGAAGCGGCCAAGAAGGACTCCATCGACACGCTGCTCGCAGCAGCCGAGTTCAAGCAGCACAATGCCCAGGCCGTGGTGGCCGTCGGCTGTCTCGCGGAACGATACGGTGCTGAGCTGGCCGACGCGCTGCCGGAGGCCGACGCGGTGCTCGGCTTCGATGACTATCCCGACATCGCCCAGCGGCTACGCGACGTGCTTGCTGGCAGCCCGCCGCCAGCCCGACCGCCCACAGATCGCCGCAAGCTGCTGCCGCTAACGCCAGCGCGGCGTCCCACCGCGTCCCAAGCCGTTTCGGTGCCCGGTCACGGCCAAGGCCCGGCCGCCGGGCCGCGAACCTGGCGCAAGCGGCTCAACAATGCGCCGACTAGCCCACTCAAGATCGCCTCCGGCTGCGACCGCCGTTGCGCCTTTTGCGCGATTCCGACGTTTCGGGGCAGCTTCGTCTCCCGGCCCAGCGCCGACATCGTGGCTGAGGCAGAACTCCTTGCGGCCGACGGGGTGAAAGAGGTGTTGTTGGTCAGCGAGAACTCGTCCAGTTACGGCAAGGACTTGGCCGGGGAGCGGCTGGAGACGCTGTTGCCCAAGCTGGCCGCAGTGCCGGGGCTGGAGTGGATCCGGGTCTCCTACCTGCAGCCCGCCGAGATTCGGCCGAGTCTGCTGGAGGTGATGCTCGGCACCGACAAGGTGGTGCCGTACTTCGATCTCAGCTTCCAGCACGCTTCGCCGACGGTGCTGCGGCGGATGCGTCGCTTCGGCGACCCAGCTTCCTTCCTGGACCTGATCCAGCGCATCCGGGATGCGGCCCCTACCGCTGGGATTCGCAGCAACGTGATCGTCGGCTTCCCCGGCGAGACCGAGGCCGACGTCGAGTTGCTGCGCGAATTCGTGCAGGCCGCCCGCCTCGACGTGCTGGGCGTGTTTGCCTACTCCGATGAAGAGGGCACCGAGGGCTATGAGTTGCCAAATCATGTCGACCCCGAAGAGGTGCTCCGGCGGCACCGGCTGCTGCAGGACGTGGCGCTGGAGGTGTGCGAGCAGCGCGCGGCAGACCGGATCGGCGAGCACACGACGGTGCTGGTAGAGACCTCCGGCGCGCACCCGGCGGGTAGGGCCAGCCACCAGGCACCCGAGACCGACGGCATCACGATCATCGAAGCGCAATCTAAGCTGGATGTGGGAGAGTTGATACCGGCGAGAATCGTCGAGTGCGACGGAATCGATGTGAAGGTGGTACCCACGTGAGTGCAAACAGCACGACTCAGCTGAATCTACCCAACGCCCTGACGATCCTGCGGATCCTGCTGGTGCCCGTCATGGCCGTGGTGTGGTTTCTGCATCCGCACGAGGTGCCATGGCGGATCGCGGTTGCGGTGATCTTCGTAGTCGCCAGCCTGACCGACCTGCTAGACGGTTACATCGCGCGCAAGTACGATCTCATCACCGACTTCGGCGCGCTTTGGGACCCCATCGCGGACAAGCTGCTCACCGGCACCGCATTTGTCGGGCTCAGCCTGCTGGGCGAGTTGCCGTGGTGGATGACCATCGTGATCCTGGTCCGGGAATGGGGCATCACCGCGGTGCGTGCCGCCGTGAAGAAGTACGGCGTAATCTCAGCAAACCGGGGCGGTAAGGCCAAGACGTTGACCCAGACGCTGGCACTTATCTTGTTCCTGCTGTGGCTACCCGAACTGCCCGGCCCAGTGCAGGTAATCGGCTGGGCACTGATGTGGCTCGCGGTCATCCTCACCGTCGTAACCGCGGTGAGCTATCTAACCGCTGCCTGGCGGCTGTGGCGTTCGGGCAAGCAGGCCGAAAAATCGGCAGCTAGCGATGAAGGCCCGGTTGCCGATGATTCCCCGGCAGCCACCGACGACTAGGACTTGGTCGGCTTAACCGGCACCAACTGGACGGTGACGCCGGCCTCGCGCAGCGCAGCAACTTCTGCTGGGGCAGCGTTCTCGTTAGTGACCACCAGATCGACTTCGCCCAGATCGGCGAGCTTGGCGCTGGTGACTCGGCCCAGCTTAGAAGCATCAGCGACCACGATCACTTTCTCAGCGTTTTTCACCAGCGTGTGATTAGTGCGGGCCTCAATCTCGTCGTGGGTGGTGATTCCGCCGCGAACTGACACCCCGTCGGCGCCGACAATCGCGATCTGGACGTTGACCACCTTCAGCGTGGATTCGGTCAATTGGCCAACCGTCTCCAGGCTGTTTGGCCGCAGCACGCCGCCAGCTATTAACACCCGGCTTTGGTTCTGGCGAACGGCTGTCAGGCCCACCGAGACTGAGTTGGTGATGATCGTCAGATCGTCTCTATTTCCCAGCGCGGTGAGCACCTGGGCGGTGGTGCTGCCGCCAGTTAAGCCGATGGTGTGTTTGCCTGGCGGGATCTCGCTGGCGATCGCCTCTCCGATTGCTTGCTTTGCCTGATGATTGCGGTTGTCTCGCAACTCCAGCGGTAGCTCTTGTCGATCATCCCTGGCCAGCGCCCCACCGTGGGTGCGGATGATCAGCCCCTGGGCGGCCAGTTCGGCGACATCGCGGCGAATCGTCGCCTGCGAGGCACCGAGTTCGGCTGCCAGCTCGGACAATGAGGTGTGGCCGTTTTCTCGCAGCAAGGTGAGTAGCCGCACCAGGCGCTGCGAGCGTCGCGGCGAGGAAGCTGAACGTGTCGCCATCATGTCCTCTCGATCGGGCAGATTCTCTACTACAGTAAAGCAGTGCGTGAAGCCGAACTGTGGAACCGATTAAACCAGGTCTTGGGGGATGATTATGCTCCCTCCTGGGCCAGCCACGTAGTGTTGACCGAACTATCGGGGATGACGGTGCAGCAAGCCCTAGTAGCTGGCCGAGATTGCAAGCTGATCTGGCGGGCCGTCTGGCGGCAGCTGGAGCTGCCGGAATCGCTGCGGTAGGGCGTGTCGCAGCCCAATCGAACATGTGTTCGGTATGGTGTTTCTCGTGGACTTGTACACAGGCAAAAGTGGGAACGCAAAAATGTCAGTGCTGGCTCCTACATTGATTGCTGACTGAAGAAACCGGCCCTAGGTCGGAGTGTGAAAGGAATCCCCGATGGCAACTGCTGATCGTGCGAAGGCGTTGGACGCCGCGTTGGCCCAGATCGAGAAGGCGCATGGCAAAGGGTCGGTGATGCGGCTCGGTGCGCAGACTCGGCTGCCAGTAGACGTCATTCCCACCGGCTCGGTTGCGCTGGACGTAGCGCTGGGCATCGGGGGCCTGCCTCGCGGCCGTATCGTGGAGATCTACGGGCCCGAATCCAGCGGTAAAACCACCGTGGCATTACATGCGATCGCCAATGCGCAACGCGACGGTGGTATCTGCGCTTTCATCGACGCCGAGCATGCCTTAGATCCGGAATATGCGAGCAAGCTGGGGGTCGACACCGATGAGCTGCTGGTCTCGCAGCCGGACAACGGCGAACAGGCGTTGGAAATCGCCGACACGCTGGTGCGCTCCGGTGCGCTCGCGCTGGTAGTGATCGACTCAGTGGCGGCACTGACTCCCCGGGCCGAGGTTGAGGGTGAGATGGGCGACTCGCATGTGGGGCTGCAGGCCCGGCTGATGAGCCAGGCGCTGCGCAAGATGACGGGCGCGTTGAAGTCGGCCAACACCACCGCGATCTTTATCAACCAGTTACGCGAAAAGATCGGGGTTATGTTCGGTTCACCCGAGACCACCACGGGCGGTCGGGCACTGAAGTTCTATTCCTCGGTGCGGCTCGATGTGCGTCGGATTGAAACCTTGAAACAAGGCACCGAAATGGTCGGCAACCGTACTCGGGTAAAGGTTGTTAAGAACAAGGTGGCCCCGCCGTTCAAGCAGGCAGAGTTCGACATCATCTACGGCGAAGGTATTTCCCGCGAGGGCAGCCTGCTCGATCTCGGCGTCGCGGCTGGCATCGTGCGCAAGGCCGGGGCCTGGTTTACCTACGAGGCGGATCAGCTCGGCCAAGGCAAGGAAAACGCTCGCGAGTTCCTCAAGCAAAATCCCGATATCGCGCTGGAGATCGAGCAGCGGGTGCGCCGCGACTTGGGCATAGACAAGGACGCCGACAGCGAAGAAGTCCCGGAAGGGGTGGATCCGGTGACGGGTGAGGTCGCGGTTGACTTCTAGCCAGGAAGAGTACGCCCGCGAGATCGCGCTGCGGCTGTTGGAGCGCCGGTCGCTGACCGCGCAACAGCTTCGCGACAAGTTGGCCAACCGCAACGTGCCGACAGCGGTAATTGAGCGGCTGGTAACCAGATTTGGCGAGGTTGGGCTGATTGATGATGCCGACTACGCGCAGCGCTGGGCCCGGACTCGCACCCAAGTTGCCAACTATGGGGCGCGGCGTATCGCCGTGGAGCTTAGGCAGCGTGGGGTCGCTGACGAACACATTGCGGCGGCGCTAGCGGACTTAACCGAGGAGGACGAGCTCGCGGCGGCACGCAAGGTCGCCGCCAAGCGGGTCGCCGCAGCGGGGCGGGGTGGGCCGGACGCCGCAAAACGGCGGCTGGTGGCTGCCCTGCAGCGCCGTGGATTCAACTCCGATGTGGTGTGGCAAGTCGTCGAAGAGCACCTTGGATAACGAAAAGATAACGAAATCTGTTTACTTTGCTGGCCATAGCTCGGTATGGTTCTACTAAGGGTTTAACGGCCCGGATGAACCACATTCCGCCTCGGCGGAAGTAGCTTAGAAATCATGCCCGTGTGGGCGCTGACAACGTCATACTGTTATGCCAGTTTAGCGACTGGCAGGTCTCGTTATTGCTGACTGGTGAGCGTTGGGTGGTGTCCCGAGCCGTCTGAACCCATCGAAGGAGATGTGTCGGATGGACTGGGTTGGCTGGATCGTAGCCGCGGTATTGCTAGTCGTCGTTCTCGCTATGGCGTGGCGGCAACGGCAGGCAGATATCCGGTTCTTGGAAGAGCGGTCGAAGGTCGAGCGGCGGGCTCGCATCGAGGCGAAACGGCTCCGCGAACAGGCCGAAGAAGCAGCCGAAGCGATCCGCAGCGACGCCGAGCGGTTGCTGGAACAGGCCCAGCAGCAGAGCAGGCAAGGCATCGCTGATTTGGATCGTCGGCGCCAAGAACTGGAAGAGTCGATTACCGCCCAGCGGGCAGAAATTCGTAAGAACCGGGCTGCGCAAGAACGGTGGGAAGCCCGATTGCATGAGCGCGAAGACCGGTTGGTTGGCGACTTTGAAGGCCTGCGCGCCAGGGCTGAACGAATCGAACGCCAACGGCTCGAGCTAAAGCAAGAACGTGATGGCTTGCACGAGATCAGCCTGGAGTTGGAAGAGCAACGCGAACGCGTCGCTGGCATCACCCGGGCACAGGCTCGTGATGAGATCATGAGCGAGGCGAAACGTGATGCCCGGCTGGCAGCCAACTCGATGGCACGAGACATCGAAGCTGCAGCGCGCCGCGACGCCGACCGCATCGCTCAGTCGGTGATCGTCACCGCTATCCAGCGGTGTGCGGCTGAGCAGACCAATGAGTCGGTGGTAACCAGCGTCGGCCTGCCCACCGACGAGATGAAGGGCCGAATTATTGGCCGGGAGGGGCGAAACATCCGCGCCTTCGAGCAGATCACCGGCGTCAACGTCCTCATTGATGACACACCAGAAGCGGTGTTGCTTTCTAGCTTCGACCCGGTTCGGCGTGAGACAGCCCGGCTAACGATGGTCGACCTGATCGCCGACGGGCGAATTCATCCCGTGCGGATCGAAGAGGTATACGAAAAGAGCAAGCGAGCCATTGGCGAACGAATTCGCCGCGAGGCCGAGGATGCGCTCGACGAAGTGGGGATCGTCGACATCCACCCCGAGCTGCTGCCAGTCATCGGATCGTTGGCCTACCGCACGTCCTATGGCCAAAATGTGCTGCGCCATCTAGTCGAGAGCGCCCACCTTGCTGGCCTGATGGCCGCCGAACTGGGGCTTGATGTGGCGATCTGCAAGCGGGCCGCCTTCCTACATGACATCGGCAAAGCGCTGACGCATGAGCATGAGGGGCCGCACGCGCTGGTGGGAGCAGACCTGCTGCGCCGCTACGGCGAGGATGATGACGTGGTGCACGCGGTGGAAGCACACCACAACGAGGTCGAACCCCGCACAGTCGAAGCCGTGCTAACACAGGCGGCTGACGCTATCTCTGGTTCACGACCAGGGGCTCGCCGCGAGTCATTGGAATCCTATGTGGAACGGATGGAGAACCTGGAGAAGCTGGCGAGTGACCGGGAGGGCGTGACGCAGGCCTACGCGATGCAGGCGGGGCGCGAACTGCGGGTGATGGTCGCCCCGGAGCAAGTCGACGACGCGGCTTCACATTTGCTGGCGCGCGAGATCGCTGCCGACATCCAGCACAACCTGAGCTATCCCGGCCAGATCCGGGTCACGGTGGTGCGGGAGTCTCGGGCAGTGGAGTTGGCGCACTAGCTGACGCTGATTCCCCAGCGGAAAACCCTGGTCTCACCGGGCGAGAGGTCAATCCTGCCCAGGTCGTCGTGATTGAAGGCATCTGGCCCGCACGTCATCGGCTCGATCGCAATAGCGTCGCGCTGTGGCCTGGTGTAGACCTGCAGCCATGGCATCGATGCCTCCGCCCACACCTCGATGCTGCGGCCAGGCTGTACCAGGGTGGCTCGCCACGGCAGTGTGCTGGGGGCGGTGAAGCTGTTATCGAGGGCGGCGGCCGCCACCGCGCGAGGCTCCCGATAATCTCGGTCTGCCGCGATCGGCTGCAGCGATACCGGCAGCAGGTTCTCATCAAGGGTCACTTCCTGGTCGAAGGGCAACTGTAGCTGCGCCGAAGCCAGGTCGGTTACCGCGAAGTAGGGGTGGGCGCCGTAGCCAAACGGCGCGGCCAGTTCACCGACGTTGCTGGCGGTCAGCTCGACGCTCAACCCGTGCTCGGTGAGATCGTGGCGGATGATTAGTTCCAGCAGGCCGGGCCAGCCCGGCTGCGGATACAAGGTGGTGCGCTGTACGAGAGAATCCACGTCGTGCTCGGTAGCCAGCCAACTCAGCGACCGGTTCAGCCCATGCAGTGCTACGCCGCGCTCCGGCTCGTTGATCGGCAGCTGGTGGGTCACGCCACCGTAGTGGTACCTGCCGTCCCGGATGCGGCTTGGCCAGGGCACCAGCTGGGCCCCCTGGTAGTCCCGGGGGATCTCGGCTGCGCTGAAGGTCCACAGGATCTCGTCGCCGCGAAACCGCAGGCTGCGAAGGTTGGCTCCCGCCTGGGTGACGCACACCTGGTAGTCGCTGTGGGTGAGGTGATACTGCTTGCCGGTTGGTGACTGTGACATAGCAACACATTAGTGTCTACAGTTAGCCACGATGAACGATCGCACCTACCACGTCATTACTTATGGCTGCCAGATGAACGTCCACGACTCGGAACGTATCGGGGGTCTGCTGGAAGAAGCGGGCTTTTTGCCGGTTATCGCCGAGCCTGGTGGCCCGATGGGCGCGGGCGCCGACGTGGTGGTCTTTAACACCTGCGCGGTGCGCGAGAACGCCGACAATCGGCTCTACGGCAACCTGGGCCACATGGCGCAGCTGAAGGCGAAACACCCCGGCATGCAGATCGCCGTCGGCGGCTGCATGGCGCAGAAGGATCGCGACACCATTCTCAAGCGGGCGCCCTGGGTAGACGTGGTGTTCGGCACCAACAACGTCGGCCATCTGCCCGCGCTGCTGGAGCGGGCCCGGGTGGAAAACGAGGCGCAGCTAGAGATCCTGGAATCGCTCGAACGGTTCCCCAGTGACCTGCCCACCCGGCGCGAATCGCCATACGCGGCCTGGGTGGCCATCAGTGTTGGCTGCAACAACACCTGCACGTTCTGCATCGTCCCCTCGCTGCGGGGCAAGGAGTTGGATCGGCGGCCGGGCGACATCTTGGCCGAAATCGAGGCGCTGGTCGACCAAGGGGTCCAGGAGATCACCCTGCTGGGCCAAAACGTCAACGCCTACGGCGTGGAGTTCGGAGATCGGCAAGCCTTCGCGAAGCTACTGCGCGCCTGCGGCAACATCGAAGGATTGGAGCGGGTCCGGTTCGCCTCGCCGCACCCTAAGGACTTCACCGACGACGTGATCGCGGCCATGGCCGAGACGCCCAACGTGATGCCACAGCTGCACATGCCGCTGCAATCAGGCTCGGATCAGGTACTGCGCAACATGCGCCGCAGCTACCGCACCAAGCGGTTCCTCGGAATTCTCGGCAAGGTGCGCGAGGCGATCCCCGAGGCGGCGATCACCACCGACATCATCGTCGGCTTCCCGGGGGAGACCGAGGAGGACTTTCAGGCGACCCTAGACGTAGTGGCGCAGGCCAGATTCTCGGCGGCGTTCACGTTCCAGTACTCCAAGCGCCCCGGCACCCCGGCGGCGGACATGGCTGACCAGGTGCCCAAGCAAGTGGTGCAAGACCGCTACGAGCGACTGGTGGCGTTGGTTGACGACATCGCCTGGGCGGAGAACCGCAAGTTTGAGGGGCGCGAGGTCGAGGTGTTGTTCGCATTGGGCGAGGGCCGCAAGGATCTGCAGACCCAGCGCATGAGTGGCCGGGCGCGGGACAATCGGCTGGTGCATGTGCAGGCTCCAGCGGATCCGGCGGATCGGCCGCGGCCAGGCGACATTGCCTTGGCCACGATCACACACGCCGCGCCGCACCACCTCAATTCGGACCTGCCGCTGCGCGGGCTGCGGCGCACCCGGGGCGGCGATGCCTGGCAGGCCGCCACCACGCCATCGCGGTCGACTGGGGTGGGGCTAGGCATGCCAAGGGTGGGCCAGCCGACTAGCTAGCCCACCCTCGAGTCTGGTTCAGCCGAGCAGGTCGTCGGCCTTCTCTTCTGCCATGTCCTGTACTTGGTCGACCTTGTCGGCAAACTTGCCGCCGGTCTTCTCATCAACGATGTCGCCGGCCTTCTCGACAGCGGCGTCGACAACGCCTTCGACCTTGTCGCTGTGCTCGCTGGCCAGATCCTTGGCCTGATCAAAAATACCCATCTTGGTTTCCTTACCTTGGTGGTTGAACTCTCAAGCCTAGCAAGCGCCCTGGCAAGATAGGAATTATGAGTTTGCCGGTGGTCGTGTTGGTGGGCCCGACCGCTACGGGCAAATCAGAGCTGGCGGTGCAACTGTGTCGCGCCCTGATCGCTGAGGGGTTTGTTGCCGAGATCGTCAACGCGGATTCCATGCTCATCTATCGCAGCATGGATATCGGTACCGCCAAGCCAACGCTCGCCGAGCGCGACGGCATCGTGCATCACCTAGTCGACGTGGCGGAGATCACGCATACCGCCAGCGTCGCGGAGTTCCAGGGCTGGGCCCGCGCGGCCATCGCTGAGGTGCGGGCCAAGGGAGGCATCCCGGTGCTGGTGGGCGGCTCGGCCCTGTACACCCGGGCCATCGTCGACCAGTTCGAGTTCCCCGGCGCTGATGCTGCCCTCCGCGCGGCCTGGGAAGCAGAGCTGGCGCGGGTGGGCGCTGCCGAATTGCACCGACGACTGGCCGAGATCGCACCGGAATCCGCCGCCAGGATCGAACCGGGCAACGGCAGGCGCATCGTCCGGGCGCTGGAGGTAGCCGAACTGACCGGGCAACACCGCCCGGAGTTGCCGCAGTGGACCTATGCGCTCGATGGGGTGCAGCAGTACGGCCTCCAGCTGGAACGAGGAGAACTGGATGCCCGGATAGAGCAGCGGGTAGAGCGCATGTGGGAAGCAGGCTTGGTGGAGGAAGTGCGGCGGCTGGAATCGCTCGGCCTGCGCGACACGCTGACGGCATCGCGCGCAATCGGCTACCGGCAGGTGCTCGACTACCTAGCAGGCGATAGCACTGAGGAAGAGGCGAAGACGGCGGTAAAGCGGGCCACAAAGCGGTTCTTCCGCAAGCAACTAGCCTGGTATCGACGCGACCCCCGGATCAGCTGGCTACCAGCAGGGAATCCCGATAACGTCGCGACTATCGTGGCCCACGTAACCCGAGCAGTTAGGAAGTAGCCATGTCGAGACTGGCCTTCTACAAAGGGCATGCCACGCGCAACGACTTTGTGCTCATCGACGACCCGGCCGGGGAGATTGAGCTAACCCCAACCGATGTCGCGAAGCTCTGTGACCGGCGCGTCGGCATCGGCGCAGACGGGGTGCTGCGCGTCGTCAAGGCCGAGCAGGTCGCAGAGTGGACAGGGGATCCAGGGCTGTGGTTCATGGACTACCGAAACGCCGATGGCTCGATCGCCGAAATGTGCGGCAACGGGCTGCGACTGTTCGCCAATTTCCTGGTGCGCGAGCAGCGGCTGCCTGCCGGGCGGTTCCAGGTGGCCACTCGGGCCGGGGTCAAGGACTGTGAAGTGCTCGCCGATGGTCTGGTCCGGGTCAATCTGGGGCAAGCGCGGCTCGATCCGGCGCCAGTCACGGTCACCGTCGGCACCGCCAGCTGGCCTGGGACAGTCGTCGATGTCGGCAATCCACACGCGGTGTGCTACGTGACCGACGCCGAGCTTGCGGCGCTCGACCTGAGCCGGTCGCCGAAGTGGAGCGAACACGCGGGCCTGGCCGCCGGGGCGAACGTCGAGTTCGTGGTGATCCGCGCCGAAGGTTCGCTGCAGCTGCGGGTGTATGAGCGTGGCGTGGGGGAGACCCAAAGCTGCGGCACTGGCGTGGTGGCCGCCGCTTCGGCCTACCTTGCCCGGGCAGCTGGAATCGATACGGTCGAGGTGCGCGTCCCCGGCGGCGTGCTGCGGGTGGAGCCCAGCCCGCAGGGCACCTGGCTGACTGGCCCCGCCACCTTGACCGCGCAGGGCAACTTCCTGGGCTGAGGGACTTCACGTGCCCGTTATTGGGGATGTCGGCTTGGCCTGAGACAATAGGTGTCGATGATTGAAACGACTAGCCAACCCGAAGCCGTGCTGCCCGAGACCGAAAGCCTCGAGGTGGCCGAGCGGCATTCGCTGCGCCGCGTGCAAGGGCTGCGCACCGAACTCAGCGACGTCACCGAGGTCGAATACCGCCAACTCCGGCTGGAACGCGTGGTGCTGGTGAGCGTGTGGACCAAGGGAACGGACGAGGATGCCGAAAACGCGTTGGCCGAGCTGAAGCTGCTGGCCGAAACGGCTGGCTCACAGGTGCTGGCCGGGCTGGTGCAGCGGCGCTCCCAGCCGGATCCGGCCACCTATATCGGGCGCGGCAAGGTCGAGCAGGTCGCACAGGTGGTGCGCGAGACCGACGCCGACACTGTGATCTGCGACGGCGAGCTGCAGCCCGCCCAGCTGCGCAACCTGGAGGACCGGATCAAGGTCAAGGTCGTGGATCGAACCGCGTTGATCCTGGACATCTTCGCCCAGCACGCCAAGAGCGCCGAGGGCAAGGCCCAGGTGGAGTTGGCGCAACTGCAATACCTGAAGCAGCGGCTACGTGGCTGGGGCGGCAACCTGTCGCGCCAGGCCGGTGGTCAGGCCGCCGGTGGGGCCGGCATCGGTGGTCGCGGCCCCGGTGAGACTAAAATCGAAACCGATCGCCGCCGCATCCACACCCGGATCGCCCAGCTGCGACGGCGGCTACGGGAATTGGATACCACCCGAGCCAACAAGCGGGCCGAACGGAACCGCAACCAGATACCCAGCGTGGCGATCGTGGGCTACACCAACGCTGGCAAGTCGTCACTGCTGAACCGGCTGACCGGCGCGGGGGTGCTGGTGGAGGACGCGCTATTCGCGACACTTGACCCGACCACTAGGCGCACCAAGACCGCAGACTCCCGGGAATACACCCTCACCGACACCGTGGGCTTCGTGCGGCACCTGCCGCACGATCTGGTGGAGGCATTCCGCTCGACGCTGGAGGAATCCACGGGCGCGGATCTGCTGTTGCACGTGGTTGATGCGGCAGACCCGGATCCGGTAGGCCAAATCGAGGCGGTACGGCAGGTGCTCAGCGACATCGGCGCCGAGCAGGTCCCCGAGTTGCTGGTGTTCAACAAGACTGACCGCGTCGCCGCCGACGACCTGCTTTGGCTGCGAGGAGCCTACCCCGGGGCACAGTTCTGCTCGGCGCGCACCGGGGCCGGGATCAGTGAGCTGCGCGCGGCCGTGGAGGAACTGCTGCCTAGCCCCGAGCAAAGCGTCGACGTACTAGTGCCCTACAGCCGTGGCGACCTGATCGATCGGGTTCACCGCCAAGGCATCATCGACTCATTGGAGCACCAGGCGCAGGGGACACAAGTGCAGGCTCGGGTGCCCGCGGACCTTGCTGCCGAGCTGACGGCACTGGCGGATGACTGATTACCAACAGGTGCTGGCTCACGCGGTGACCAGCATCGGCGGCAGCCAGCGTGAGGGGCAACTGGAGATGTCCGCCGCCGTCGCGCAGGCTCTCGATGAAGCTTCGCACCTGTTGGTGCAAGCGGGCACGGGTACCGGGAAATCGCTGGCCTATCTGGCTCCAGCGGCTGCCCATGCCATCGACCGCGACGAGCCGGTGGTGGTCGCGACCGCGACGCTAGCGCTGCAACGCCAGCTCGCCACCAAGGACGTGCCACTGATCAGCGAGGCAGTGGCTGCCGTGACGGGCAAGCTGCTGCGTGCCGCCGTGCTCAAGGGCAGAACCAACTATGCCTGCCTGTATCGAGTGCGCTCCGGGGCCGCCGCCCCAGACCAGGGCTCGTTGATCTCCGCCTACGAAATAGCGCAGCCGACGAGCAACCTGGGCGCCGAGGTGTTGGCACTGCGGGAGTGGGCCGAAGCTGAGGCCGACCATGGCGGGCTGGGCGACCGGGACGACGCCCCACCACACACCGCCGCCGGCTGGGCCCAGGTGTCAATCCCGGTACGGGAGTGCTCGGCCAATACCGACTGTCCGTTTCGCGGCGAGTGCTTCGTCGAAGAATCTCGGGCGGTGGCTCGCCGCGCCGATCTGATCGTCACCAACCATGCGCTGCTGGCGATAGATGCCATGCATGGCCATACCGCGCTGCCCGAGCATGGCGTGGTGGTCATCGACGAGGCCCACGAACTCACCAGTCGAATTACGACGACCGCCACGGACGATCTGGCCCCGCGTGGCGTGGAACGGGTCGCGAAACGGGTCGTTCCCTGGCTCGACGACGACCTCGCGGTGGAGTTCCTGCAGGTCGCGGATCGGCTGACCCAAACGCTCGAAGCAGCCGAACCGGGGCGGGTGGCATCGCCCGATGCCGCGGTGGCCATGGCGAGTGCCGAGGTGCGAGACGTAACCCGCCGGGTGCTCTCCGAGCTAACCGACGAATCGCCGGAAAGCCAGCAGGCGGCCGCGGCGGTCAAGGAGGTATTCGACGTAGCCGAACGCATCGCAAAAGTCGCCGCCGACGACGTGGTCTGGGTAAGCGACTCCGAGGCGGTAGGCCGAAGCCTCCACGCCGCGCCGATGGATGTCAGCGAGCTGTTGCGAGCAAAAGTGTTCGGCGACGCGACGGTGGTGGCCACCTCGGCCACGCTGAGCGTGGGCGGCAAGTTCGACACGATCGCTCGCTCCATTGGGCTGCGCCTCGACGAGCGCTGCGATCCAGACGAGGAAGCCTCGGCGACGTATGCCTGGCGGGCACTGGATGTCGGCTCGCCGTTCGACTATTCCCAGCAGGCGATCCTCTACCTGGCGGCAGACCTGCCCGCGCCAGGGCGCGATGGGATCCAGGAACCGACGTTGCAGGAGATTTCGCAGCTCGTTTGGGCGGCTGGCGGCCGAACCTTGGGCTTGTTCGCCTCGCGGCGCAATGCCGAACTGGCGGCGGCGCATTGCCGCAGCGAGCTGCCGAACCTCACGTTCCTGTGCCAAGGCGAGGCGCAACTATCGCTGCTGCAGCAGCGCTTTATCGACGAGCCCGAGACCAGCCTGTTTGGCACGCTGTCACTGTGGCAGGGCGTCGATGTGCCGGGTGATACCTGCCGGCTAGTGATCATCGACAAGGTGCCGTTTCCGCGGCCCGACGACCCGCTGCTGCAGGCCCGCAAGGACGCCGTTGATGCCGCTGGTGGCAATGGCTTCATGTCGGTGCCTGCGGCCCATGCGGCGCTGTTGTTGGCGCAGGGCGCCGGGCGGTTGATTCGGCGTGCCAGCGACCGGGGCGCGGTGGCGATCCTGGATCCTCGGGTGGTGACGGCGCGATATGGCAGTTTCCTGCTGGCTTCGCTGCCGCCGATGTGGCGAACCAAGGATCGCGAGACGGTACAGCAGGCGCTGTGGCGGCTGGCAGGCGAGGACTAGAGCCGACGCAGCACGGCGACCACCTTGCCCATGATCTGGGCGTAGCTGCCGTCAATGGGGGAGTAGGACTCGTTGTGCGGCAGTAGCCATACCTGGCCGTCGCGGTCGCGCTTGAATGTTTTGACGGTTGCCTCGTCGTCCAGCAGCGCGGCTACGATGTCGCCGTTGATCGCCGTGGGCTGCTTGCGAACGACGACCCAGTCGCCGTCACAGATGGCGGCGTCGATCATGGACTCACCCTTGACCCGCAGCAGGAACATTTCCCCTTCGCCGGTGATCTGCTTGGGCAGCGCAAAGACGTCTTCTACCTGTTCCTGCGCCAGGATTGGGCCACCGGCGGCGATGTCGCCAAGTAGGGGGACAGAAACCGATGGCGGCGTGTTGTCGAATTCCTGTGTTGGTTCCAGTTCTTGGGCCTCGTCCTCAGGCAGCGTGACTACCAGGGCGCGCGGCCGGTTTGGGTCGCGCCGCAGGAAACCGCGCTCCTGCAGCGACTTGAGCTGGTAGGAAACGCTCGACGTGGACGACAACCCGGCCTTGGCTGCTAGCTCGCGAACACTTGGCGGGTAGCCCTGCTGTTCCACTGATTCGCGGATTACCTGCAGGATTCGCCGCTGCCGCGGTGTTAGCCCGTGCGAGTCAGACGGGCCGTCGGGCAGCATCGACACGCCCGCCATGTCGGTCTCGACCTGTTCGTTTGACGGACGCCCAGCCTGTCCGGTGCGCCGAGGCAGCTCATCTTTGCTCATGGCCGCAGTCTAGCGCCGAAACCGAACGTGTGTTCGAGTGCGGCGGGCGTGTTGCGCAATCAAAACTGTCAGTGGTGGCTGCTGAGCTGGAGGCAAGGTAAAACACGCCGATCAAACAAATGTTTGATTAATGGCGCTAATCGCACTAGTGTTCTAATCGAACAAAGGTTCGAGGCTGAGGCATCGCGAAGGTAGGAGGCGACAATGTCGGTCACAGTTATGGCGCAGCAGGCTAGCCGAACTAAGGCGCGGCGGGGTCCGCGTGGCCCGAAGCGGCAGGCAACGCACATGGCTCGCCGCACAGCGATCAGCTGTGTTGACGTAGTAGCAGATCGCCCGGCGGCTGGCTGGTTGCGGCGAGTGAAGACGGGCGTGGTCGCGGCTCTCATGCTGCTTGGTGGCGCAACTGCGGCCGCCGAATTTGCGTCCTGGGCGGAGCCAAATCCCGAGCTTGAGTATGTTGCCGGCCACCCGGCCTGGGCGCACGTTACCCAGCCCTAGCGCTGCGAAACCAGCTGGGCGACACGCCGACACGGCTGTCTGTGCGGGGGTGGTTGACTCTGGCCGCACGGAACCTTAAAGTTCAACATGTAGTAGTTGCAGCCATGTAGTTTCACTACAGGTTGTGTTTATTCAGTTTCGTTGGATTCGGGGGGTGTTTCGTCGTGCATTGTCCATTTTGCCGTCACGAAGACACCAAGGTGTCCGATTCCAGAGTGACCGAAGATGGCACCGCTATCCGGCGGCGGCGGTCTTGCCCGGCCTGTGAGCGCAAATTCACCACCGTCGAGCAAGTGGTTCTTAGCGTGGTCAAGCGATCCGGCGTCATCGAGTCGTTTAGTCGGGACAAGGTGATCGCTGGCGTTCGTAAGGCTTGCCAAGGGCGCCCGGTTACCGAGACGCAACTGGCAACTCTTGGTCAGCAAGTAGAAGAAGAGCTTCGCTCCACCGGGCGGGCGGAAATCGCCTCCGACCAGGTCGGCGTAGCAATTTTGCAGCCGTTGGCGTCGTTGGACCCAATTGCCTATCTGCGCTTTGCAAGTGTCTACAAAAACTACGAGTCTGTCGACGATTTCATCACCGAAATCGACGCGCTGCGCCGCAAAATCGACAGCAAGGAGCCGGCACGGCCCGGCAAGCAAGAGCTCGTGTCGACATCAGCCGGGTCGGTACAACAGCCGCTAATCAGCAACTAGCAACCGGTTCAACCAGAAGATTCAGTGAGGAAGTATGACTACGTATGCGACATCTGCCCCCCAGTCCTCGGACGAGGCTGGCGGCCAGCGTCTCCAGATCCGTCGGGTGTTCTCGACCGAGGGAACCCATCCCTACGACGAGGTCGAGTGGGAAAGCCGCGACGTGGTGCAGACCAACTGGAAGACCGGCGAAGTTGTCTTCGAGCAGCAAGGGGTGGAGTTCCCGACCACGTGGAGCGTCAACGCATCGACGATCGTCACTACCAAGTACTTCCGTGGCGCGGTCGGCACCGCCGAACGCGAATACAGCCTGAAGCAACTCATTGATCGGGTCGCGAAGACCTACTCCAAGGCCGGTTGGGAGAACGGCTACTTTGCGACCGAACATGACGCGCAGGTATTTGAAGAAGAGTTGATCTGGTTGCTGCTGAATCAGTACTTCTCCTTCAACTCGCCGGTCTGGTTCAACGTTGGCACCTCATCGCCGCAGCAGGTCAGCGCCTGCTTCATCTTGAGTGTCGACGACTCGATGCAGTCGATCCTCAACTGGTACATGGAGGAGGGCTTCATCTTCAAGGGCGGCTCCGGGGCCGGGCTCAACCTGTCGAAGATCCGCTCCTCGAAGGAATTGCTCAGCTCGGGTGGCACCGCCTCTGGCCCGGTGTCGTTCATGCGCGGCGCCGATGCCTCGGCAGGCACCATCAAATCCGGTGGCGCCACTCGCCGGGCGGCCAAGATGGTAGTGCTGGACATTGACCACCCAGACATTGAGGAGTTCATCGATACCAAGGCCCGCGAGGAAGACAAGATCCGCGCGTTGCGAGACGCCGGGTTCGACATGGATCTAGGCGGCACGGACATCACCTCGGTGCAGTACCAAAACGCCAACAACTCGGTTCGGGTCTCAGACGAGTTCATGCACGCAGTCGAGAGCAACGGCAAGTTTGGGCTGCGTGCCCGCCTCGACGGCCGAGTCCTGGAAGAGGTCGATGCCAAGCAGCTCTTCGACAAGATGGCCCAGGCAGCCTGGGAATGCGCCGACCCCGGCATCCAGTACCACGACACCATCAACGAGTGGCACACCACGCCTCGTTCTGGCCCGATCACCGCGTCCAACCCGTGTTCGGAATACATGAGCGTTGATAATTCATCTTGCAACTTGGCGAGCCTGAATCTGCTCAAGTTCCTGCGCGACGACGACAGCTTCGACTACGAGTCCTTCGCGGCTGCGGTGGAGGTCGTGATTACCGCGATGGAGATTTCGATTTCGTTCGCGGACTTCCCGACTGAGGCCATCGGCGACACCACCCGCAGGTTCCGCCAGCTTGGCATCGGCTATGCCAACCTCGGCGCGCTGTTGATGGCTACCGGCAAGGGCTACGACAGCGAGGCTGGCCGGTCGACGGCGGCCGCGATCACGTCGCTGATGACGGCCGTGTCTTACCGGCGCAGCGCTGAGCTCGCTGCCGTGGTTGGGGCCTACGACGTATATGCCCAGAACGCTGATGAGCACATGCGGGTGATGCAGATGCATCGTGCCGCCAACGACGAATTGCGGCCGTTCGCCGACGACGTCGAAATCCATGGCGCGGCGTGCCGCGAGTGGGACCAGGTGATCGAACTCGGTAGCCAGAACGGCTTTAGAAACGCGCAGGCCTCGGTGTTGGCGCCGACCGGCACCATCGGCTTCATGATGGACTGCGACACCACCGGCATCGAGCCCGACTTCTCGCTGGTGAAGTTCAAGAAGCTGGTCGGCGGCGGCTCGATGCAGATCGTCAACCAGACGATCCCGCGCGCGCTGCGCCGCCTTGGCTACGACTCGGCGGCGAACGAAGCGATCGTCGAATACATCTCGACCAATGGCCACGTCGTAGATGCGCCGGAGCTCAAGCCGGAGCACTACGAGGTCTTCGACACGGCAATGGGCCGCCGGGCAATCGAGCCGATGGGGCACGTACGCATGATGGCTGCGGTACAGCCGTTCTTGTCCGGCGCGATCTCCAAGACCGTCAACATGCCCGAAGATGCGACGGTCGAGGACATTGCGGATATCTACTTCCAGGGCTGGAAGATGGGTCTGAAGGCGTTGGCCGTGTACCGCGACAACTGCAAGGTGGGCCAACCGCTATCGGACGGCAAGGCCGAAGACAAGGACGAGAAGACCGAGGCGGCACCCGAGGTGCATGTCGAGTACCGGCCGAAGCGGCAACGGCTGCCGAAGTCACGCAAGGGCAACACCACGAGCTTCTCCGTCAGCGGGGCAGAGGGCTACATCACGACCGGTGCCTACGATAACGGCCGACTCGGCGAAGTGTTCTTGAAGCTCGGCAAGCAGGGCTCCACCTTGGCCGGTGTGATGGACGCGTTCTCGATAGCGGTCTCCATCGGCCTGCAGTACGGCGTCCCGCTGGAAAGCTTCGTCCAGAAGTTCACGAACCTGAAGTTCGAGCCAGCAGGTATGACCGATGATCCAGATATCAGGATCGCGCAGTCGTTCTTGGATTACATCTTCCGTCGGCTGGCGCTGGACTACCTCAGCTTCGAGGATCGGGCCGAACTCGGCATCTACAAGGCGGCCGAGCGGGCCCGCTACGTCGAGACCGGGTCGTACCTGACCGAAGAGGAAGAGGCACAGCTGCCCGAGCCAGACAGCCTGCGAAACGACGCTGGCGACAACTTCAACGTCGACGGGCCACGGCAACCATCGCTGATCGCGGCCGAGGCGCCTCGGGTGCCGGACAAGCAGGCTCGCACCAGTTCGGAACTGCTAGAGTCCATGACTGGCCGCGAGGTGGATGCGCCGTTGTGCATGACTTGCGGTACCAAGATGCGCCCGTCGGGCTCCTGCTACGTGTGTGAGGGGTGTGGCGCGACCAGCGGGTGCAGTTAACAGTGCGCTAGCAGAGAGGCGGGCCAGTGCCACAGCTACGTTCCAGAACCACCACTCATGGCCGTAACATGGCCGGGGCACGTAGCCTGTGGCGTGCCACGGGCATGACTGACGCTGATTTCGGGAAACCCATCGTGGCGGTGGTCAACTCGTTCACGCAGTTCGTCCCAGGACACGTGCACTTGCGAGACATGGGCGCGTTGGTTAGCGAAGCCATCTCGGCTGCCGGTGGGGTAGGCCGCGAGTTCAATACCATCGCCATCGACGACGGCATCGCGATGGGGCACGGCGGGATGCTGTACTCGCTGCCCTCGCGCGAGCTGATCGCCGACAGCGTCGAGTACATGGTCAATGCGCATCAAGCTGACGCGATGGTGTGCATCTCGAACTGTGACAAGATCACGCCCGGGATGCTGCTGGCGGCACTGCGGCTCAACATCCCGACGGTCTTCGTTAGCGGCGGCCCAATGGAGGCTGGCCGGGCATTCCTGGACGGCGAGACCGAGACCTCACTGGATCTGGTCGACGCCATGATCGCGGCCGTGGACCCAGCGGTCTCAGATGAGCAGCTGGCAGCGATCGAACAAAACGCCTGCCCAACCTGCGGTTCGTGCTCTGGGATGTTCACCGCCAATTCCATGAACTGTCTGTTGGAAGCGATCGGGTTGGCCCTGCCGGGCAACGGATCCACGCTGGCAACCGCCCCGGCGCGCAAACGGCTGTTCGAGCGGGCCGGGGAACTCGTGGTCGAGCTTTGCCGCAGCTACTACGACGGTGACGACGATTCGGTGCTGCCGTTGTCGATCGCGACTAAGGCGGCCTTTGAGAACGCCATGAAGCTGGACGTCGCCATGGGCGGGTCGACCAACACGGTGCTGCACCTGTTGGCAGCGGCGCAGCAGGCGGGAGTCGATTTCACCCAGGCAGACATCGACCGGATCAGCCGCGAGACGCCATGTCTGTGCAAGGTCGCCCCGAACTCGCATCGCTACTACATGGAGGACGTGCATCGCGCAGGTGGCATCCCGGCGATCCTGGGCGAACTGGATCGCGGCGGCAAACTCAACCGTGACGTGCACAGCGTGCACTCGGCGGCGATCGACGACTGGCTGGGGAACTGGGATGTCCGGGGCGGCAGCGCCATTCCCGAGGCTAGCGAGTTGTTCCATGCTGCCCCAGGCGGGGTGCGAACCACCGAGCCGTTCTCCTCGCCGAATAGGTGGAAACAGCTTGATCTGGATTGCGTAGCAGGCTGCATCCGATCCGCCGAGCATCCCTATACCGCCGACGGGGGACTGGCCATTTTGACGGGCAACCTCGCCCCAGATGGCGCAATCGTCAAGACCGCAGGCGTGCCTGAGGACCAGTGGGAGTTCACCGGCACCGCGGTGGTCACCGAATCGCAGGAGGAGGC
>PDSD01000113.1 GCA_002748325.1 Arachnia propionica
TCCCGACAACGAGATCGTTAGAGTGCAATGTGTGGCAGGTTCGGCGTAGCGCTGAATGTTCGTGACCGATTCAGTCAAGAACCGTCCCAGGAACGTGCGGAGCACCGGACCGAGCGAGTCAGCTCGCTGGTCGCAGGACGAGGTTACTTGGAACCCAAGAGATTCCATCTCTGCGACCAGCCGGGCCAAAACTTGGCTCGGTGGCTCGGCCATGGTGTTCAAGTCGCTGGGCCCATCGGCTTCTAGGGCTGCATCTCTTAGCAACCCAACCAGGAGCTGCAATTGGTCAACCGCCTTGACGGATTCGCCGCGCATTCGGGACAGCACAGACCTCAGCTCCGCAGGGTCTTCTGAGTCGCTGTACGCCTCGCCCTGCAGAGCGATGCTCGATAGGCTGTGTCCGATCAGGTCGTGTAGCTGCCGCGCCAACGCGGTGCGCTCATCGTGCCGCACCGCAGCGAGTCTGGCCTTGAGGGCCGCAACTTCTGCCTGGCGGGCTTTCCTTCGGCGGTATATTCCCTTCGCTATTAGGCCAGCTACCGTGCCCACGAGTACCGCCAGCGCAAGGAAAAAGATCTGCAGGGGCGTCGCTAGCTCAACCGATAGCGTTGGTCCGACCACCAGCGCCGCCAGGCTCAATACACCGCAGACTACGGTGGTCAGCCAACGCAGCGCCAGTACCGCCGCCATCGTGCAGGGCATCGCTGCGAGGATGACAAAGAGTAAGTCGCCGACGGCGACGCCGCTCCAAACGCTAACCACAAATAGGCCCGTACTCAGCCACGGAAACCACGGCGCGCAACCTAACGCCGCAAGCGCGGTTGCGGGAGCAAGGAGGGCTACAGTGCCGAAGACTGGATTCTCCATCAGCCCGAGGCCGAAAAGGTACGGAAACTGCAAGGCGGCAAGCAGCACGGCTGTTAACGGAAGCAGCACTCTCGCGGCCTTAACCACTGGGTGTGTCAGTTCGGACATCGCTAGCGCAACTCCACCAGTCCGCG
>PDSD01000114.1 GCA_002748325.1 Arachnia propionica
ACAGCTGCTGTAGTGATGCCCGCAGGCGCTCTTTGGCTTTACTTTGTGGTGCGGTGCTCACGCTGCATCTCCGTTCGTATTGTCTAGGCCTACTGTGGCTAGTTCCATGATGTTTTCTTGGGTGGCGTCTGCGTTGTTGAGTACGCCGGTAATTCGTCCTTGGGCCATGACCACGATGCGGTGCGACATGCGCAACACCTCGGGCAACTCGGACGAGATCATGATGATCGACTTGCCCTGTTCGGCAAGGGTTTCTAGTAGTTCGTAGATTTCTTCTTTAGCACCCACGTCGATGCCGCGAGTCGGTTCGTCGAAGATCAGCACGTCGCAGTCGCGTAGCAACCATTTGGCGATAACCACCTTTTGCTGGTTGCCGCCAGACAAATAGCGCAACAGCTGTTCGACGGACGGCGTCTTTACTTTGAGTTGCTCACTAAGCTCAAGGCCCGCTGCCTTAATTTCCGCATCGTCGATGAAGCTACCTTTGTTGAAACGTTCCATGGTGGCGAGGGCGATGTTCGATTTCACGTCTTGGTCGAGCAACAGTCCGTACTGTTTTCGGTCCTCGGACAGGTAGCCGATGCCGTTTGCGACTGCTTGGGCCGCAGTGCGAATCGTGGCCTTCTTGCCGTGCACGTAGATGTCGCCGGACGTGCGGGTCGGCACCGAAGATGCACCGGGCCAGCTCGGTGCGCCCTGCGCCCATCAGGCCAGCGAGACCAAGGATTTCGCCACGTTTCAGGTCGATGTTGATGTCGTGCAGCAGCTTGCGCGTATTGAGGTTTTCGACGCGCAGCACTTCTTCAGTGCTGGTTGAGACATTCTTGGGTCTGGCGTCGGCGTTGATCTCTCGGCCGACCATCATTGAGATCACTTCACGCATCTCGACGTCCTTGGTTACCACGGTGCCAACGTATTCACCGTCACGCAAGACGCTTACCCGATCGGTAATCTCGGCGATCTCGGGCATCCGATGGCTGATGTAGATGAGGCCGGTTTCGTCTGTGACGAAGTCTCGAATCAGCTCGAACAGGCCTTCGGTTTCGGTAGCGGTAAGGGCAGCTGTCGGCTCGTCCATCACAAGGACGCGGGAGTCGTATGACAACGCCTTGGCGATTTCGACCATCTGCTGCCTGGCTACGGTGAGATCGCGCACCAGGGATTCGGGTCTGATCTTGAGGTCGAGTCGTTCAAGTAGTTCGGCGGTTTGACGGGTCATCTCTCGGTCAGAGAGGAATCCACCTCTGGTTTTGGCACGCCCGAGGTAGATGTTTTGGGCGACTGTGAGGTCGCCGACGAGGTTGAGTTCTTGGTGAATGATGCTGAGGCCCATTCGACTTGCTTCTAGGGGGCCTTTTACTGTGAAGGGCTCGCCGTTGAGGCGCATCTCGCCGCCCGGATCGGCAGTGTAGATGCCGGTAAGGATCTTCATCAGCGTGGATTTTCCGGCGCCGTTCTCGCCGCAGAGACCGAGTACTTCGCCAGCTGAAAGGTCAAGGTGCACGTTTGAAAGCGCCTTGACGCCCGGGAAGGTCTTCGAGATCCCTTCGAGCTCTAGTAGCTTGGCCACACCGCACTCCTTCGTGTTGGCTTTCCGGACAAC
>PDSD01000007.1 GCA_002748325.1 Arachnia propionica
GGTGCCCGCGGCAACATGACGCAGATGCGCCAGATTGCGGCTATGCGTGGCCTGGTGGCCAACCCGAAGGGCGAGATCATTGCCCGGCCGGTTAAGTCCAACTTCCGCGAAGGTCTCTCGGTGTTGGAGTACTTCATCTCCACGCACGGTGGTCGTAAGGGGCAGGCTGATACCGCCCTTCGTACCGCCGACTCCGGTTACCTCACCCGCCGACTGGTGGATGTCAGCCAGGATGTCATCATCCGTGAGGAAGACTGCGGTACTCAGCGCGGCCTGACCAAGCGCATCGCTAAGTGGACCAAGCCTGGTGCCGACATTGATGGTCGACCGATCGAGGTTGAGGTCGAGCCGTTCACCAAGGGTGCTTCGATGCAGCTGATGGTGGACGTCGAGACTGCCGCTTATGCCCGGACGCTGGCGGTGGATGCCGTCGATGCTAAGGGCAAGGTGCTGGTGACCGCTGGCACCGATCTGGGCGACTCCGAGATCCAGCAGCTGGTGAAGGCCGGGTTGACTGAGGTCAAGGTTCGCTCGGTCCTCACCTGTGAAGCCGCTACCGGTTCCTGCGCGATGTGCTACGGCCGTTCGCTGGCTACCGGCAAGACCGTCGATGTCGGCGAGGCCGTCGGTATCGTGGCGGCCCAGTCGATTGGTGAGCCCGGTACCCAGCTGACGATGCGTACCTTCCACACTGGTGGTGTGGCCGGTGACGACATCACGGCCGGTCTGCCCCGCGTCGTCGAGCTGTTTGAGGCGCGCCAGCCCAAGGGCAAGGCGCCGATCGCCGAGGCTGATGGTGTGGTCAAGATTGAGGACGGCGAGCGTTCCCGCAAGATCATCATCGTTCGCGACGACGGCGAGGAGGATCTGGAATACCCAGTTGCTCGCCGGACCCGATTGGAGTTCGAGGATCACAGCGGTAACCGGGTGTCCATCCGGGATGGTGCCCGGGTGAGCATCGGGCAGCAGTTGACTGCTGGCCAGATTGATCCCCAGGACGTGCTGCGGGTTCGCGGCCTGCGCAAGGTGCAGGAGCACCTGGTGGAGGAGGTGCAGCGCGTGTACCGCACGCAGGGCGCCCCGATCCACGACAAGCACATCGAGATCATCATCCGGCAGATGTTGCGGCGAGTAACTGTGATCTCCTCTGGTGATACCAACATGATGCCAGGCGAGCTAGTTGATCGGCAGGCCTACGAGGCGGCGAACCGGAAGGCCGTGACCGAGGGCGGCAAGCCCGCCGAGGGGCGTCCGGTGCTGATGGGCATCACGAAGGCCTCGCTGGCTACCGACTCGTGGCTCTCGGCCGCCTCGTTCCAGGAGACCACCAAGGTGCTCACGGACGCGGCGATCCAGGGCAAGAGCGATGCGCTCATGGGCCTGAAGGAGAACGTCATTCTCGGCAAGCTGATTCCGGCTGGCACTGGCCTGGATCGTTACCGCAACATCCGGGTAGAGCCGACCGAAGAGGCGCGGGCGAATGCCTACACCATGAGCTATGACCCGTACGACTACACCTTCGAGGGTGCAGACGAGGGTCCCGGCATCCCGCTGGACGATCTCGACTTTGGCGACCTGCGCTAGCTTGTCGATTTCATAGCTGACTACCTGTTGTGCCCCGGGGATCCCCGGGGCACAACTGTGTCTACGCCGGCACCGTTCGGTATCGGATTGGTAACAGTTCAGGTATTGCGGTTCCTGCGATTCGTCCCTATCCCGGGCAGCAGGTAATAATGATGATCATGGCGGCCGCCAATGATGGGGCTGCGCAAACAAGGAGGTTATATGCGATTCAAAGCTTTGGTGGCCATCGGGGCGGCAAGCCTGTTGGCTCTGGCTGGCTGTGCCGGCGGTGGCGATTCCAACGGTGGATCCGAATCCGCTGGCGGCGAAGTTGGCGTGTTCACGTGGTGGGCAGAAGGCTCTGAAAAGGTGGGCCTGGAAGCTCTCATCGAGAAGTTTGGCGATCAGTACCCTAAGGACAAGTTCGTCAACCTGGCCGTGGCCGGTGGCGCTGGCTCGAACGCGAAGGCCAAGCTGGCCGCTGACCTGGAAAACAACAATCCGCCGGATTCGTTCCAGGGCCACGCTGGCGCGGAGCTTTTCGACTACATCAGCGCTGGCCAGCTTGAGCCGGTCAATGATGTGATCGACGAACTGGGCGGGTCTAAAGTGTTCCCGCAGAGCCTGCTTGATCTGCTGACCGTAGACGGCAAGATCTACTCGGTGCCCTCCAACGTGCACCGCTCCAATGTCGTCTGGGTGAATCCAGAGGTGCTGAAGCAGGCTGGGCTGGCTACCGAAGCCCCCGCCGATCTTGACGCCTGGATCGCCGACATGAAGAAGCTGAAGGACGCCGGGGTGGAGACCCCGCTGGCAGTTGGCACCGCTCCGTGGACGCAGCTGCATTTGTTCGAGTCGATCCTGCTGGCCGAGCTCGGCACCGACGACTACAACGCGCTGTTCAAGGACGGCGACTGGGGTTCGGACAAGGTTCGCAGCGCGATTGATAAGTACGCCACGCTGCTGACTTACGCCAACACCGGTGGCGCCGACGACTGGCCGCAGGCGACCGACATGGTCATCGACGGCAAGGCCGCCTACAACGTGATGGGTGACTGGGCAGTTGCGCAGTTCACGCAGGCTGGCAAGACCGAGGGCCAAGACTACCTGTACTGGCCGACCCCTGGCACCGATGGCACCTTCCTGTTCCTGGCTGACTCGTTCACCCTGCCCAAGGGTGCGAAGAACGCCGAGGGCGCCAAGGACTGGCTGCGCACCGTCGGTTCCGCTGATGGTCAGCTGGCCTTCAACCTGGCCAAGGGCTCGATCCCCGCACGCACCGACGTGTCGGCTGACGAGTTCCCGCCGTACCAGCAGTCGGCGATGAAGTCGTTCTCGAACGACAAGATCGCTTCCTCGATTGCGCACGGCGCTGCCGCTCAGATGGCTTGGAGCGCGGACATCTCGACCGCCGTTTCCAAGTTCTGGACTGACAAGGATGCTGACGCCTTCCACCAGGCTCTTGTCGCCGCGGCTGAAAAAAACCGCTGATCGCTAGGTAATAGTGGGTTGGGCCTCTGGGTGGCGATATGCTGCCCAGGGGCCTAGCTTCGTTCGGAAGGATTACAACGATGTGGCGAAAGTGGCAAGGGCTACTTCTGGTATTGCCGTCGATCCTGTTGGTGCTCGTGTTCGTCTACGGTCTCATCGGAGACACGATGGCCACGTCGCTGCTGGAGGAAACTCGGCGAACCTTTGCTGGCAACGAACAGATCGTGAGTCCGGGCGGTTTCGCCAACTACGGGGAGTTGCTGGGGGATCCGCGCTATCAGCGCTCGCTGTGGAATCTGGCGGTGCTCACCTTCTCATTCGTTGGCGGCACCATGTTCTTCGGCATCTTGTGGGCGTTGCTGCTGGAGAAGGGGATTGCCGCTGAGGGCTTTTTCCGCTCGGTCTACCTGTTCCCAATGGCCGTTTCCTTCATCGCCTCGGGCACCGTCTGGAAGTGGCTGCTTTCGCCAGGCATCGGTGACCACGAGGCTATCGGCTTGAACCGATTGTTCTTAATGGTGGGGCTACCGGAGTTGCAGTCGAAGTGGTGGTCTGACCCGGGAATGTTCAACATGATTGCCATGGCGATGCCCGCGGTATGGCAGCTATCTGGCTACGTGATGGCCCTATTCTTGGCTGGCTTCCGGGGTATTTCGGAGGACCAGCGCGAGGCTGCCCGGGTTGATGGGGCCAGCGAGTGGAAGATTTACCGCCACGTGCTATTCCCGCAGCTGTCGCCGATCGCGCTGTCGGCGCTGATCATCATCGGCCACATGTCGATGAAGACGTTCGACCTGATTTACGCCATCTCGGGACAAAACAACTACGTCGCAGACGTGCCAGCCACGCTGATGTGGACGCAGTTGTTCGCCGAGGGTAACGCTCCGTTTGCCGCAGCTAACGCCACCATCCTGCTGCTGATCGTGGCCGTGGTTGTTGTGCCGTATCTGGTCTACACCAACCGCACCGAGCAGGAGGGCCGCTGATGAGCGCCGCAGTTGAGACTCGCCCGGTAGTGATCAAGCCTCGCAAGAAGCAGCTGACCCCCGGTGCGATCACCTGGCAGAGCATCCGATGGGCGATGCTGATCCTGTTCGTCGCCGTTGTACTGATGCCGATCTATGTGGTGATCGTGACCAGCTTCAAGGCCCCCGGCGACTTCCGCGTTACCGAAGCCTGGAACCTGCCAGCGGTATTCAGCACGGCGGGCTGGCAGGCGGCCTGGGAGGCGCTTGCCGCCGCACTGGGTCGCTCAGTGCTGATGGCCAGCGCTGCCGCGATCATTTCGTCGCTGCTTGGCTCGATGAACGGCTACGTGTTCGCCAAGTGGCGCTTCCCAGGTTCGCATGTGATTTTCACGTTGTTCCTGTTCGGCATGTTCATCCCGTACCAGGCGGTCATGATTCCGCTGCAGCAGATCGTGATTCAGATGAACGTCTCGGTGCCGTTCATGACCGGCATTCCGACGCTGGTGCTGGTGCACGTGATCTACGGCATCCCGATTTGTACGCTGATTTTCCGAAACTATTACGCCACGGCGGTGCCCACTGAGATCGTCGAGGCGGCCAGGGTTGACGGCGCTGGCATGATGCGCGCCTACGCCTCGATCGTGTTGCCGATCAGTGCGCCAGCGTTCGTGGTGACGCTGATCTGGCAGTTCACCTCGGCCTGGAACGACTTCCTGTTCGCGCTGTTCTTGACCGACCGCAACACCGGCCCGGTTACGTTCGCGTTGCAGGAGCTGGCCTCGGCGCAAAACCCGGACTACTCGCGCATGATGGCGGGCGTGCTGGTGGCGTCGCTGCCGACGCTGCTGGTCTACATTTTCCTGGGCCGCTACTTCGTGCGCGGCCTGATGACCGGTTCGGTGAAATAGCCGTTATTCGCAGCACTGTGGCGCCTGGCCCTTCGGGGTGGGGCGCCACAGTTGTTGTCTTAGGGCGGTCACGCCCGGGGAGCCGGAAGTGAGTCTGGCAAGCAAGCCGACTATCCTAGGGGGATGATCGATCCCAAGTTGCTTCGCACCGACCCGGACCGAGTTCGCCGCTCGCAGCAGGCGCGCGGTGCCTCGGTGGAACTCGTCGACGAACTGCTGGCGGACGCTGGGTCGCCAGGTGGCCAAGGCCGCTGGCGAGGAGAAGGCGCAGCTGCTCACCCAGACCAAGCAACTGGCAGCCGATGTCAAAGCCGCGCAGGCCCGCTCGGAAGAGGCCGGGGTGCGATTCGATGAGCTGATGGGCCAGCTCGGCAATCTGGTGCTGGACGGTGTTCCGCTTGGCGGCGAGGACGAGGGCGAGATCATCGAGACCGTCGGCGAACCGCGCGATTTCGCGGCGGAGGGTTTCACGCCGAAGGACCACCTGGAGCTGGGCGAACTGCACGGCGCCATCGACATGGAGCGCGGCGCCAAGATCTCCGGCTCGCGGTTCTATGTGCTGACCGGCATCGGCGCACAGCTCGAGTTAGCGCTGTTGAACCTGGCGATGACCAAGGCCGCCGAGTGGGGCTTCACCCCCATGATTCCGCCCGCGCTGGTCAAGCCCAGCGCGATGGACGGCACCGGCTTCCTCGGCCAGGCCGCCCAAGACGTATACCATCTGCCCGCCGACGACCTGTATCTGGTCGGCACCAGCGAGGTGGCCCTGGCCGCCTACCACTCCGACGAAATCCTGGAAGCCGACAGCCTGCCACGCCAGTACGCCGCCTTCAGCCCCTGCTTCCGCCGCGAGGCTGGCTCCTATGGCAAGGACACCCGGGGCATCTTCCGGGTCCACTGGTTCGACAAGGTCGAGATGTTCGTGCACTGCTTACCTGAGGATGCGGCGGCTTGGCACGAGAAGCTGCTGGGCTTCGAGAAGGAGTTTCTGCAGGCCCTGGAGATTCCGTTCCAGGTGCTCGACGTGGCTTCCGGTGACCTTGGGCTGTCGGCTGCCCGCAAGTACGACTGTTACGCCTGGGTGCCCAGCCAGCAGCGCTACCGTGAGGTGACCTCGACGTCGAACTGCACGCAGTTCCAGGCCCGCAGGTTGGCGATTCGGTATCGCGGTGAGGCGGGCCCCGAGCCAATCGCGACCCTCAACGGCACGCTATGTGCCATGACCAGAACCATCATCACGCTGCTGGAAAACCACCAGCAGGCCGACGGCTCGATTCACGTTCCCACCGCGCTGCGCCCGTTCTTGGGTGGGCGCGAGTTGCTAACCACTTAGCTTTCCGCGTTTCGCCGCCAACAACTTTTCAGGAGAATCCATGACCTTCCAGCCCAGGCTGGTCGCATTAGACATCGACGGCACCACCGTCACCGAGTTGACTAACGTTTCGCCCGCAGTCGTCGCTGCGGTCGGACGGGTGGTGGCTGCCGGGGTGCCGGTCGTTATCTCGACCGGGCGTTCCTGGCCCGCCACCGAACCGGTAGTAGCTGCGCTGGGCTTGCCGCCGGGCTGGGCAGTCACTTCGAACGGCTCCATGGTGGTCACCTATCCACCGGTGGACGTCGTCTACGAGGTCAAGTTCGACCCAGCTGAAACCATTGCACGGGTTCATGAGGTGGCCCCGCAGGCGATCATCGCCGTCCAAGAGGGCATGGATCTGCGGGTTACCGAGGTTTTCCCAAAGGGCGAACTCGTTGAGGTGCAGAACGTGGAGACAATCGCGGAACTATCTTCGCGGCCAGTTTCTCGGGTGGTGGTGCGCGACCCAAACTCCAACACCGCGGCGTTTCATCGGCTGGCCGAGAAACTCGGCCTCAAGGACGGCACTTATTGCGTTGGCTGGACGGCCTGGATGGACATTGTTCCCGCAGGTATCGACAAGGCGCACGGCCTGCAGCGGGTTGCCGACGAACTGGGGATCGCGCAAGCAGACGTGCTCGCCATCGGTGACGGCCAGAACGACATCGAGATGCTGCAGTGGGCCGGTCGCGGTGTGGCCATGGCCGATGCTTTGCCGGAGACCAAGGCGGCGGCCGACGCGATCACCGGCGGGATCGCCGAAGACGGCGTGGCCCAAGAGCTGGCCCGCTGGTTCTGAGTCTGGTTGTTCTAGTGCGGCCCTTCCGCCCTTACACATAGTGTTGGGGTCGACGCCGCAGCATCGACCCCAACACATCGGCCAGGTGTGGGCACCAGCGGTGCCCGACAGCTAGGCCGAGGTATTGGCCAACCGGTGACCCATCGAGGTCGCGTACTGGTCGGCCTCCAGTCCGGCCACCAGGTGCCAGACGTTTTCCGAGATCTGCACCGAACCGGCCAACCCGGCCCGCCGCAGCGCATCCGCATCGACCAGGCTGCCGTCCTTAACCTCCACTCGCACGCGGGTCTCGGCCAGGTGCTCGGCCTTGACGACGTTGGCTTCGCCGCCCAGCGCCTTCAACCATTGCTTGGCCTGGTTGGCCTCTTCGTCACCAACGATGATTACGCGCGGCTCGTCGCTAAC
Organism: Arachnia propionica; assembly: GCA_002748325.1. Lineage (GTDB taxonomy): Bacteria > Actinomycetota > Actinomycetes > Propionibacteriales > Propionibacteriaceae > Arachnia > Arachnia propionica_A. The sequence continues at coordinate 7,489 of PDSD01000007.1, forward strand.
GGTTTCCTTCGCCTTCTTGGCGGCGGCCCGCTGCTCGGGGGTGCGGTAATCGGAGATGATGATCAGGATCATTGACGTCAGGAACGCCGCTGCGATCGAGATGCCGTATAGCGCGACGGGGGAGAACACGGTGATTGTCAATAGCGAGGTGAACGCGAACGTCGAGGCGTTGACGCCCCCGCCGATGCCGGTGATCAGGCCACCGACCAGACAGCCGACGAGCATCCGTGGGTAGATTCGCTTGAATCGTAGATGGATGCCGTAGAGGGACGGCTCC
>PDSD01000019.1 GCA_002748325.1 Arachnia propionica
GTCACCCTCGGCCCACAGAATCTTCAACACGGTGCCAGCGGCGGTCGACGGTACCTCCATGGTGGCCTTGTCGGTTTCCACCTCGCACAGGACGCCGTTTTCTGCGACCTCGTCCCCTTCTTTGACTAGCCAGGTGACGATCAAACACGATTCCACGCTATTGCCCAGCGCGGGCATCACGACGATGGTTGCCATTTTTCTCCTTTTACACGGCACGCAGTTGCATAGTTACACCACCCGCACCTGCGTACGCTCGGATAGTGATTCGATAGCCTCCGGCTCAAGCCCCGAGTCGGTGATTACTCCGGTGACGCGTTCCAGCGGCAAGAAACTGACGAAACCGGCGGCGCCAAACTTTGATGAGTCGGCCAACAACCAGGTTTCTTCTGCCCGCTCCTGCATCAACGCAGCAACCTTGGCGCCCTCGACGAATCGGGTGGTCAGACCGCGCTCCGCGGAAAACCCGTCGGTGCCCAGGAACGCGATACGAGTGTTGAAATCGCCGATGGCGCGTTCGGCCAGCGGGCCGACGAAGGATTCGGACTCGGCCCGGAAAACCCCGCCTGTCACGATCACGCTGAGCATCGGCTGCACCCTGGCATTGGCGAATACCAGCGCGGAGTTGGTGACGATCTGCACGCCTTTGCGGCCCGCTAGAAATCGCGGCACCAGGGCAGCAGTGGTTCCCGCTTCGATCATCACGGTGTCGTCGTCGCTGATAAGACTGGCTGCCGCCGCCGCTATCCGCTCCTTTTGTTCGACGTTGATCTGTTGCCGCCGCAGGATCGCATGTCGCCCCAGCGGTTTAGCGCCACCTCGGACCCGGGTAAGTCGCCCTTGCTGTTCCAGCGAGCGTAGATCCCCGCGAATAGTGACCTCGGAAACTCCCAACTCGACCGCGAGCCCGGCCACCGACAGGGAACCGGAGTCGGCCAACCGAGTTAGGATCTCATCCTCGCGAAACTCTCGTTCAGACACCTTCAATCACTTTTCTCGAATCTTCGTGTTGCCAGCGTAGCACTTGCAGATAGGTTTCGTGTAGCTTTCGATAAACATCGAATCGAAAAGCTGTTTTTATATTACCCATTGCCGCGCTACACTTCTACGGAAACAAGAACAAGGGAATACAAGGGAATACAAAGGTAAACATGGCATCAATCGGAAGACCGCGTGGAGACGCAGCCAACGGCAAGGAACGTCTGCTCCAAGCAGGCTGGGATCTGCTGCTCAATTCCGACTCAGCTGATCGCATCACGATAGCGGCGGTTTGCGAGAAGGCGAACTGCACGGCGCCGACCTTGTACCACCACTTCGGCGACCTGAACCAGCTCCTGCTAGTAGCGGGGTACCGAGCTTGGACCACCTGGAGCAAGGAAATCAACGACGAGTGTGACGAAATCGAAGACCCAAAAGGACGCCTGATTCGGCGGGGCATATCGTACGTCTCGTGGGCCAAACAAAACCCCAAGGCCTATCGGGCACTTTTCCTGGAGCGACGTTTTTCCAGCAATTCAGCCAGCATCGTCGACATGCCTGGCATATCTGAGTTGGCAGCCGATGTTGCCGCGGTCCACGACCTAGATCAGAATGACCCCGATTTCTCAACCTGGCTGCTTGGCTATTGGGGCTTGGCGCACGGCGTAGCAGCATTGGCGTTGAGCCGACCAGAGCTAGCGCAGCAAGCAGCTGAGGCCGCCATTGCCACAATGGGAAACGCGCTGCAGCACTGCCGCGACTAGAAACTGGCCTGCGGCGGCCCCTCCTGACACTAGTTCACCAGACAAACAGCCCGCCACCCCTAGCTGGGAGTGGCGGGCTGTTTCACTTGTTTTTACTCTTCTCCCGTTTCGGACTGCGCGGCCTTGGCCTCTTCGATCTGGCGGCGAACATCGTCCATATCCAGCTCGTTGATTTTCCCGATCAGCTCGACCAACTGCGGCTCGCGTAGCGCGCCCGGCTGCGAAAATACCAGGATGCCGTCGCGGAAAGCCATTAGTGTCGGGATGCTCATGATGCCGAGCTGGCCCGAGAACTCGCGGTTGGCCTCGGTGTCGACCTTGGCGAAGGTTACGTCGGGGTAGTCTTCGGAGACCTTCTCAAAGATCGGTCCGAACATCTTGCAGGGGCCGCACCAGTCGGCCCAGAAGTCAATCAGCACAGTGCCTTCGGAGATGGTCTTTTCAAACATTTCTCCGGTGATGTCAATGGTAGCCATACCCAAAACGATACCCTGGGGGGTATCATGCTGCAAGCTGGTGTCGCCAACAGAAGGAAGGCAAGGCAGATGGGAAACGGTTTTGAGGCCGCGACGGACCGCAAAATCCTGAATCGGCTCAAGCGAGCACGCGGACAACTCAATGCCATCATCGAGAAGATGGAGCAGGGGGCCGATTGCAAGGAAGTGGTCACCCAAATCTCCGCAGTCTCCAGCGCGATCGACAAGGCTGGTTTCCTGATGATCTCGGCAGCACTAAAGGAATGCCTGATCTCCGACGCCCCCGAAGCAGACCTCAATATGGCCGAGCTCGAACGGCTCTTCTTGACCCTGTCCTAGCCCCGAGCGGCTAGGTGGCAAGCACCAGTCCGGCGCGGCTGCGAGTGTGATGCAACGCGTAATGTTTGGTCTCCGCAGCCTCCCAGCGATCCCAGTTGGCAGCAAAGGACACACAGCCGCGACTCAGCCCGCGCTCACGCTCCACCTTCCGGTCGGCCTCCAGCCACACCAGCAGCGATACCAACTCCGCACACTGTCGGGAACCGGCCCCGACCCCCTCAATGATCAGCCACGGCGCAGCAGGCACTTGCACAGTCTCCGCCCAGCAGTATGCGTCCCAATCGAACCGGCGATAGTGGCCAGGCAGCCCAGCTAGGAACGGCCGGAGCAAGTCATCAGCCAGCCGCTGGCCCAGCCCAGGCAGCCCCTCCCAGCCGCCAAGCAACTCATCGGTGTGAACAACCACCACGGGCTGTTGGCGGCGCTGCGTGATCGCCGCAGTCAGCTCACTGGCCAGCGTGGTCTTGCCCGAGCCGCTGCGGCCGTCGATCGCAATGACGTGGACCATCGCTTCCCCAACCGGGTGCCGCTCGGCTTGTGCCAGGATGCGCGCTAACTTCACGCCTGTCATTGTGTCACCCCGGCACCCTCTAGGCTGGGGTTCATGCATGGCGAATACAAGGTACCCGGCGGCAAGCTGGTGGTCGTCGACCTGACGGTCGAGGACGAGACGATCAACGAGGTGACCATCTCGGGAGACTTCTTCCTGGAACCCGACGAGGCCCTGGGCGACATGACCGCCGCCCTGCTAGGTCTGCCAATCAACGTCCCCGTAGCGATCATGGCCGGAGCGATCCAGGCGGCGCTGCCAGCCGACGCCCAGCTGTTCGGATTCTCCCCCGAGGCCGTGGCCATCGCGGCCCGCCGGGCGCTGGGCCAGGCCACCGACTGGGACGACCACACCTTCGACGTCATCGAGCCGGTCCGGTTGGACCCGCGGCTGCACGTCGCGCTCGACGAGGTCATCTCGAAACGGGTAAGCAACAACCTCACCCCACCCTGTTTTCGGATCTGGGATTGGGACCGCCCGCTGGTGGTGATCGGTTCGTTCCAGTCTTTCCGCAATGAGATCGACGCCGAGGCAGCCGACCGGCTCGGCATCGGCGTGGTGCGGCGCATCACCGGCGGCGGCGCCATGTTCATGGAGCCGGGCAACTGCGTCACCTACTCCCTGGTTGCCCCGAAAACGCTGGTCGAGGGCCTGAGCTTCGAGCAAAGCTACGCGTTCCTAGACCAGTGGGTCATGCACGCGCTGGCCGAACTAGGGGTGAAGGCGCGCTACATACCGCTCAACGACATCGCCAGCGACCAGGGCAAGATAGCCGGGGCAGCGCAGCGCCGCTTCACCGGCAGCGCGCTGCTGCATCACGTCACCATGGCCTACGACATCGACGCCGACAAGATGCTGCAGGTGCTGCGCATCGGGCGCGAAAAAATGTCCGACAAGGGAACCAAGTCAGCCAACAAGCGGGTCGACCCGCTGCGCTCGCAGACCCAGCTCCCCCGGGACGAAATCATCGAGCGCTTCCTGGCCAGCTTCGAGGCCCGCTACCGCACGAATCGCCGCAGCTACACCGCCGACGAGCTAGCCGAAGCAGAGGAATTGGTGGCCACCAAGTTTTCCCAACCCGAGTGGCTCCACCGCATCCCGTGAGCGCCTAGCAGCTACCGCCGCCGCAGCAGCCGGAGTCTGCCACCGGCACCTCCGGCATGCGAACCCCGATGGTGAGCAGCAAGTTGGCGTAAATCCGCGACTCGCCGCTGGCGATGACCACGGCCACGTTCTCGGCCTTGGCGACATCGTAGAAATCCCAGCGTCCGTGCTCAATGAACTCCACGTCCGGCAACGCGGCCCGGAACTCGTCGTGGATCGGCACCTCGGTGCCGTCGTCGGGCACCATGACCTCGGCGGCCTCCAGCGGCACGGTTTCCTTGATGACATCCAAGATGTCGGTGGCGTTGATGAGCCCCGGCGCCAGATTGAGGTAGATCATCTCCGAGCGAGGATGGGCCAGGGTGGCGTGCGGGTAGTTGGAATCCGCGATCAAAATCTTGGCGCCGTGGCCAGCGACTCCAATGGCTCGCAGTAACTCCGGGTGGGTCATAGCTCCGTACAGCATTTAGTTTCCTTTCGTGCTTTGCCGAACTACCAGTTCGGGTTTGGTGATGGTGTGATGCACTTCACCAGATTCGATAAGCGTAGTGAGGTGCTCTACGGCAGTTTCGGCGAGTTGCCTAAACGGTTGGCGCACCGTCGTCAGCGGCGGCCAGTAGCAGTCGGCGCCCATACTGTCATCGAAGCCAACCACGGCGACGTCTACCGGGATGCGGCGGCCACGCTCGTGCAGCATGCGCATGGCACCTAAGGCGATCTGATCATTGCTGGCGAACACGCCATCAACATCGTCGGGGATACTTTGGGCGACCTCGTAGGCCGGGCCCGCCTCCCAGGAGGTGCAGCGCAGCTTCCGCCAGCGAGCACCAGCTTCTTCACAGGCCTTGATAAAGCCGTCGCGTCGTTCACGGGCGTCAATCCAGTCGGCCGGGCCGCACAGGTGCAACAGGCTGGTGCAGCCCCGCGCCAGCAGGTGCTCACCGGCCAGTCGACCGCCGGTGTGCTGATCGACCCGGACACTGCTGACCTGCTCCGGCAGGCTTTCGGCACCGCCCACGAATACCAGCGGCAGCGAGCCGTTGGCCACTTCGGCCCAATACGGTGCGAAGGAGTGCCCGCCCAGCAGCACCACCCCATCGACACCCAGCGGCACCAGGCCCTGCGAGGATGTCGTCTTCGAGGTCGGGGACCGTGACGTCGAGGTCTGATAGCCCCGGTCTGCCAGCGCCCGCACTAGCTCCACGAAGGTCTGCGCATGGCCGTGCAGCAGCGGGGCGGCGCTGACGATGTGCACCAGCCCGGTGCGCCGCTGCGACAACGACCTGGCGGCAATGTTTGGGCGATACTCCAGTTGGGCAATCGCCTGCTCGACTCGCTCCCTGGTGGCTGGTGCCACCACCGCCGATCCTCGAACCACTCGCGAGACCGTCTGGCTCGACACTCCAGCGAGGCTGGCTACGTCAGCTAGACTCGCCCGCCGTTGCCCTGGCGAACTATCGGTCACGGCTCATACCTGACCAGCTGCGCGGAGGTCGCCAGCACTTGGTTGCGATCTTGCGCGGCGAGATCGCCGGAAATCATGAACTGTGCCAGCAGGCTCCCTAGCGTGGATGCCTCGGCCGGTCCGGCGTACACCGGAATGCCGAGCGCGGTCGCGGTCAGCTGGCACAGCAGCTGGTTGCGCGAGCCACCGCCCATCACGTTGAGCGACGTGGCCTTGCTGCCCGTCAGCTCCTCCAGCGCGGCGATGCCGCGAGCGTAGCGGGCGGCCAGTGACTCCAGCACCGTGCGCACGATCTGGCCGACGCTCAGTTCTCCTTGCCAGCCCTGGGCCTGCAGGGCGGCGGCGATCCGGCCAACCATGTCGCCCGGCTGGGCGAACTGTGGCTCGTCGGGGTCGATCAGGTAGCCAACCGGTGCCGCCTGCTCGGCGAGTTGGATCAGCTCGACGATGTCACTGGTCTCGCCGCTGGCTTCCCAGTTGCGCTGGCATTCCTGCAAAATCCATAGCCCGGTGATGTTGAACAATGGCCGGACGCCGGGCTCGGCCTGGGCCTCGTTGGTCAGCCCGATGGCACGGGCTTGGTCGGTCAACAGCGGCTCGTCGCGCAGCACCCCCAGCACCGACCAGGAGCCGCTGGATAGGAAGTAGGCGTCGTCCCCGTCGCGTCGCAGCGCTTGCACCGCACAGGCGGTGTCGTGCGCCCCGGCCCGGACGACCTTCAACTGCTCGAGTCCTTCAATCCGGCACGGCCCCACCACCGTATGTTCGTCGGTGATGTCTCCCAGCCAGGTGCGAGGAATCCCCAGCGCGTTAAGCACCTCGTCGGACCATTCTTGCGCCCCTGGCCGACACATCCCCGAGGTGGAGGCATGTGATCGCGACCAGCCGGCCTGGCCGGTCAACAAGTAATTTAGGTAGTCAGGTAGCAGCAGCACCCGGGATGTAGCTGCGGCCAGCTGTGGCTCCTCGGTGAGGTAGGCGAACAGTTGATTCGCCGTGTTGATCGTGGCCGGAGCGATACCCGTCAGCTGCCAGGCCTGCTCGTCGCTAAGCCGCTCCCGGAACTGCGCCAGGGTGCGCGTGGTGCGCTCGTCGCGGTAAGCGCGGCCCGGGGTCAGCCGGTTGCCGTCAGCAGCCAGCGCGACCCAGTCGACCCCCCAGGTGTCAACCGAGACGGTGGCGGCGTCCGGGAACTGCTGCAGTGCCAGCCGCAGCCCGGCCACGGTTTCGCGCCAGATCAGGTCGAGGTCCCAACACAGATAGCCATCAACCATGCTCGCCTGATGGGCGAAGCGATGGATTTCGGTTTCGACGATACGGCCATCGCTGAGCGTGCCAGCGATGATTCGCCCCGACGACGACCCCAGATCGATTGCCAGTGCAGTTGCGGCCCTCACGGTTGCTCCTTGATTAGTAAGTAGCGGTTAGCTAAGTAGTGCCCGGGCCGAGACGTGCTCGGCCCGGGCAGATTGACTAGGCGTACAGCGGCCCGAACTGGGCGCAGGCACGGTAGTCCGCACCTTCCAGATCGGCGGTGCCGAAGCCCATCCAGTTCTTCGGGCGGAAGATCTGGTCAACGGGCACGTTGTGCATGTTGACTGGGATGCGCAGCATCGAGGCCAGCGTGATCAGCCGCGAGCCGATGTGGCCATACGAGATCGCACCGTGGTTGGCGCCCCATGCGTTCATCACGTCGTAGACCGACTTGAACGGGCCCTCGCCGGTCAGGTTCGGGACGAACCAGGTGGTCGGCCAGGTCGCGTTGGTGCGATCCTCGATGATGGTGGCGGCCTCGTCTGGCAGTTCCACCGTCCAGCCTTCGGCGATCTGGATGACCGGGCCGAGCCCGTCCACCCAGTTGATGCGCGTCATCGTTACCGGCACGTCGCCAGCGGAGCGGAAGTGCGTGGACATGCCGCCGCCGGGGAAGTACTCATAGATCGCCGGGGCGAAGCTGCTGGCATCCAGCATTGCCTGCTGGTCCTCGTCGGTGACCTCCCACCACGGCTTGATGACGTGCTCACCGTCGCGCTTGGCGGCCATGGTGCCGTCCAGCGTCGTCGAACCGGAGTTGCGCAGGTCGATGATGCCACCGGCAGCGCGGCCGGTGAGCTTGTGACCGGTGACGCGTTCCACCGACTCCGGGCTCCAGTAGGTGCGCACGTCGCTGAACAGCTGCGAGGTGTTGGTCAGCATGTAGTTGAACAGCATCGACGCACCGTTGAGCGAGTCGTTCTCGGTTGCCAGCATGTAGGGCGCACGGGTGCCGTCCCAGTCGAACGTGGTGTTCAGGATGGTCTCCATCAGGTCGCCGTTGGGGAACCCGTCGGTCCACTGCCGCTGGCCCTGGAAACCGGCGCACAGCGCGCCGCGGCCAAGCGCTTCCTCGCCCCAGCCCTTCTCGGCCAGGCGCGGGTTGCCCACCATGAGGTCGCGGGCGATCAGGGTCATCTTGACCGAGTAGCTCCACCAGTCGTCGTGCAGTTCGGGCTTCTGGTTCTCCGGCGGGTTGTAGTCCTTGCCCGGCTTGTAGTTAGCCCGCACCCAGGCGTAGGCGCGCTCGTACTCTTCGGTATCGTAGATTTCTTCGTTAACGCGGCGGGCGAACTCGCTCATGTCCACGTACTCGTTGCGCATGCCGAGGTACTTGCCCCAGAACTCGTCCTTGACGACCGAGCCGGCGATGCCCATTGAGACCGCGCCCAGCGACAGGTAGGAGGTGCCCTTCATCTGCGCCACGGCCAGACCGGCGACGGCGTAGTCGAGCAGGCGGGCGCGCACGTCGTCGGGAATGGTCTCATCGTCGGCGTCTTGGACGTGCTCGCCGTAGATGCCGAAGGCCGGGATACCCAGCTGCGTGTGCCCCGCAAGGGCGGCGGCCAGGTAGACCGCGCCGGGACGTTCGGAACCGTTGAAGCCCCACACCGCGTGTGGCATGTTGCGATCCATGTCCACGGTCTCGGTGCCGTAGGCCCAGCAAGGGGTCACCGACAGGGTGAGGCCGACGTTGCTGTTACGGAACTTCTTGGCCGTCGCTTGCGCCTCGGCGACGCCACCGATGGTGGTATCGGCGATAACACACTCGACGGGGCTGCCGTCGGGGTAGCGCAGTTCTGCGGAATACAGCGCTGCGACCCGCTTGGCCATGTTCATGGTCTGGTCTTCCAGACTTTCACGAACACCACGACGACGGCCATCAATGATGGGACGAATACCAATCTTCGGATAGTCAGTCATGAAAAATTATTCCCACCTTCGGAAAAAGATTGTCGATAAAGCGCCAGGCCAGTGGTCTGGGCAAACAGTAGTTAGATGGAGCGCGGCACCGCCCCGGTTGGAGGGACGGTGCCGCGCACTAGTTGTTAGGGATCAATCATTGACCCCAAATCGGATCACTCGTAAAGGTTGGCAGCGATCTCCGGATCGTCGATGTTGGTGGCGTCGTACCACTGGAAGCCAGAGTCGATGACCTTGGGCAGTTCTTCGCCCTTGATCGCCGCAATGGCGGCCTTAACGGTCTCGTAGCCCATCTTCACGGGAGCCTGGGTGATAGCACCGGCTTCCTTGCCTTCCTTGATGGCGTCAAGCTGAGCCTTGCCGGAGTCGAAACCGACAACCTTCAGTTCCTTGCCGGACTCGATCGAACCCTGCAACGCGCCAATGGCGGCAGCTTCGTTCGAACCGTAGATGCCGACGATGTCGCTGTTGGCCTGGATCAGGGCCTTGGCGGTGTTGGCGGCCTGGCCGACCTCACCGGCGTACTGGGGCTCAAGGAGCTTGATGTCAGGCGCGTTGGCCTTGATGTACTCCTGGAAGCCACTGCAGCGTTCCTTGCCAGTCTGCGAGGTCTGGTCGTGGCAGACCAGGCCGACGGTGCCCTTGCCACCAACCAGCTCGACCATGTGCTTGGCGGCCTCCATGGCGGCAGCCTTATTGTCGGTCTGAACGGTGGTCAGCGGGATGTCGGAGTCAACGCCGGAATCGAAAGCGATGATCGGGATACCAGCGGCCTTGATTTCGTCAAGCACCGGGCCAGCGGCCTCGGAGTCAAGGGCGGCGAAGCCGATAGCGACCGGGTTGGACTTCAACGCGGTGCGCAGCATGTCGAGCTGCTGGGTAACCTGCTGCTCGTTCTCCGGGCCGACGAACTCGACCTTGTAGCCGAATTCTTCACCGGCCTGGACAGCGCCTTCCTTCACGGCCTGCCAGAAGCGATGCTGGAAGCCCTTGGACACCAGGTAGATGGTGCCGCCTTCAGCCGGCTTGGCCTCTTCCTCTGCCTTGGTTTCCTCAGCCTTAGTTTCCTCTGCCTTGGTCTCTTCAGCCTTAGTTTCTTCGGCCTTGGACTCCGCTGCCTCGTTGTTCGAGGTCGAGCAGGCGGCCAAGCCGAGGGTCAGCGCAGCCAACAGAGCGGCTGCGGAGCGTAGAATTCGCATTTGCTATTCCTTTCTTTTACGGGTACGAAACTGTGCCCGAAACTTGGTTATACCGCGGCAGCGCGGCGGCGTCGGATGTTGTCGGCATAGACGGCGGCGAGCACGACGACACCCGTGACGACAAGCTGCCACTGCTGGGCGATGTTCATCATCTGCAGCCCAGTCTTGAGGGTTTCCATCAGCAAGGCACCAACCATGGTACCGATGATGTTAGCTCGGCCACCGGCAAGGGAGGTGCCGCCGATCACGACGGCGGCGATCACCTGGAGTTCGAAGCCTAGCCCTTCGGAGGGTTGCACGAAGCCGAAGCGAGCCGAGTAGACGATGGCGCCGAGCGCGGTGAAGATGCCAGCAGTCACGTAGACCAGCAGCTTCCAGCTGCGCACGTTCACGCCCGAAAGGCGCGTCGCTTCTTCATTGGAACCCATGGCCAGCGCGTACCGGCCAAGCAAGGTCTTGCTTAGGACGACGGCCGCGATCAACGTCAACACCACCAGCAGCAACGCGCCGTTGCTGAGCCCGGGGATGATCTGACCATTGGCGATCGCGTAGTAGTCGGGATTCTCGATCTTGATGGACTGGGTATCGGAGATGATGAGCGCGAGGCCGCGGGCCACCATCATCATGGCCAGCGTGGCAATAAACGGCGGAATGTCGAGGTAGGCAATCAACACACCGTTGACCAGGCCCATCAACGCGCCCACCATAATGGTGAGCAGCAGTCCGAGGCCCAGTGGCAGGTTCATGAATGAGCCGGACAGGAACACCCCGGCCATAACCGCGACCAGCGTCATGCCGGTACCAACCGAGAGGTCGATGCCACTGGTGGCGATCACGAAGGTGGCACCCAACGCCAGGATGCCAATGGTGGCCGCCTGCAGCAGAATGCTCGTCAGCACGTTCGGGGCCGCGAAGTTCGGGGCCGTGAACATGAAGATGATGTAGACGGCAATCAGGGCGCCGAAGACGAAAATCTGCTGGATGGACGACTTGAGGAATTGCGCAATCCGGCTGGGCTTTTCAGTGGCCTGCTCGGCTGTGCTCATGCTTCGGCTCCGTTCAGTTGTGCCTTGCCCAAGGTGGCAAGCTCCATGATGTTTTCTTGGGTGGCTTCCTCGTTGTCGAGGACGCCGGTGATGTGTCCGTGCGCCATTACGGCGATCCGGTGGCTCATTCGCAGGATCTCCGGCAACTCCGAGGAGATCATGACGATGGCCTTGCCTTGCCCAGCCAGTTCTTCGAGCAAGGTATAAATCTCTTCCTTCGCGCCCACGTCGATGCCGCGGGTTGGCTCATCGAAGATGAGGACGTCGCAGTTGCGAACCAGCCATTTGGCGATGACGACTTTCTGCTGGTTGCCGCCGGAAAGCTTGCCGAGCAGCTGGTTGACCGACGGTGTCTTCACCTTGAGCTTCTCGGAGTATTCCAAGCCGACGGTGCGGATCTTGCCGTCCATGATGTAGCCGCCGATGCTGAAGTCCTTCATGGCGGCCATGACAGTGTTGGACTTGATGTCTTGCTCCAGCAGCAGGCCGTATTGCTTGCGGTCCTCCGAGAGGTAGCCGATGCCGGCGCGCACCGCGTCGGCTGCGCTGCGGATCCGCATCCGCTTGCCGTTAACTTCGATCTCGCCGGTGGCCCGGGGATCGGCGCCGAAGATGCAACGGGCGACTTCGGTGCGGCCCGCGCCCATCAGCCCGGCGAAGCCCAGGATCTCACCCTTGCGGACCTCGAAGTTGATGTCGTGCAGCAGCCGCTTGGTGCTTAGCCCGGTTACCTTCAGGGCTACGTCACTGTCGGGGGCTTTGGTCTTGGGTCGTGCCTCGTCGGAGACTTCACGGCCGACCATCATGGAGATGACCTCACGCATCTCCACGTCCTTGGTCGTGACGGTGCCGACGTACTCGCCGTCACGCAGCACGCTGACCCGGTCGGTGATTTCCTCGATCTCGGGCATACGGTGCGAAATGTAGATCAGGCCGGTCTCGTCGGTCACGAAGTCGCGAATCATGCCGAACAGCGCCTCGGTCTCTGCCACCGTCAAGGCTGCGGTCGGCTCGTCCATGATCAGGATGCGCGCGTTGTAGGACAGCGCGCGGGCGATCTCGACCATCTGCAGTTTGGCGACCGACAAGTGCGAGCACAGCGAGCGCGGGTTGATGTCCATGCCCAGGGAGTCGAATAGTTCGGCGGCCATCTTGTTGAGCTCGTTGTCGGAGATGAGACCGTACCTATGGCTGCCGGGCCGCCCCAGGTAGAGGTTTTGGGCGACGGTCAGGTCGGGAACCATGTTTAGTTCCTGATGGATGATGGCTAAGCCCAGATCGCGGGCGTGGGTGACGCCGCGTACCTGTACTTCCTTGCCCTCAATCCAGATTTGGCCGCCGGGATCAGCGGTGTAGATCCCGGTGAGAATCTTCATTAACGTCGACTTGCCTGCCCCGTTTTCACCGCAGAGGCCAAGCACTTCGCCAGCATGCAAGTCGAGATCAACATTCTGCAGCGCCTTCACGCCGGGGAAGGTTTTGCTAATGTTGCGCAGTTTTAACAACTGTGTCACTGATAGCTCCTTTGCAGCGATCATCGGCGACCGCCCCATTCATGATGGCAACGTTAACATTAGGTGCCAAGTAAGTTCCAACCAGGGTAGGCAAATCGTTATCTTACCGAGACCAAAATCGGGTTCGGCGGCGGTGTTGATGAGCTGAAATCCGACTCCAGCGCTGTTTCGACTGCCCCGTTGCGCGGCAGGTAGAACCACCCACCTGGCACCAGGTCCGATGCTGGCTAGTCCTCAACAGCCATCGGGTCGGGCTAGATCAGCAGCGGCACGTCACAATTCGGGCAGCGATCTGCCTGCGTCGAGGAGAGGTGCAGGCAGGCCGCGCAAATGATCTCTGGGTCAGACTTGTCGTAGCGCTCATAGCCTGGCAACCCGCGATGCTTGCGCACCCGCTCGCCGTCACGCAACCGCCCGTAGTACAACGGCGTATCTTCAAAGATGGTCTCATGCTGGCCATCGGTACGCCGCAGCTTAACGTAGTACATCCGGCCGAGGTAGTTGTGGTCGTCGTCGTAGACGTCCTCATAGTCGGAGGCGACCACGATCGCGTCCCATGAATCATTGCTAGCACCTGCTCGCAGCCAGCCGACCAGCCCGGCAACGATCACTACGACGATTAGGCCAGCCACCGCCGCTGCGGCCAGACTCGAATTCGTTATTGCGATCATTTCGGCCACATCGCTGAGGTCGACGCTGAGCCACAGCAGTGCGACGGCAGCCGCGACCGCGAGCACAACCACCCGGAGCAGCTTGCGGCCGATCGTCTTTCTGCGCACCCGGGTGTAGCTGGGGTCGGCTATCCGAGGGGAGTAGCCGACCCGGCCAGGGGCTGGTTGCCCTGGCTGATAATCAGGGAATTCCGAAGACGGGTTCCGCATCAGCGCCACCGCGATTGCAGCCAACACAGCCCGCTGTCAACATTTAGCCAGCCCGCGAGCACGAGGCATTGGTGAAACAGCTCGGGCATCTCCCCCACTTTCCACCAGCGGTAATCGCCGCTAGCAGCCGCAAAACATGCGGTTGGCCGGCCCGCGGGCCGGCCAACCTGCTGATTAGCTCACTTGATGGACGTGCCAGCCGAACGCAGCCGTTCACAGGCCAACACGACCCGCTTGGCCATACCGTCCTCGGCTGCCTTGCCCCAAGCACGCGGGTCATACAACTTCTTGCTGCCGACCTCGCCGTCGATCTTGAGCACGCCGTCGTAGTTGCGGAACATGTGCTCGACCACCGGGCGGGTGAACGCGTACTGGGTGTCGGTGTCGATGTTCATCTTGATGACGCCGAAATCCACCGCATCGGAGATCTCTTGCGGGGTGGAGCCGGAGCCGCCGTGGAAGACCAGGTCGAACGGGCTTTCCTTGCCGTACTTCGCGCCGACCGCTTCCTGGATTTCGCGCAGCACCTCGGGGCGCAGCTTTACCGCGCCCGGCTTGTAAACACCGTGCACGTTGCCGAAGGTGAGGGCAGTGATGTAGCGGCCCTTTTCGCCCAGGCCCAGCACTTCGACGGTGCGCATGCCGTCCTCGACGGTGGTGTAGAGCTTCTCGTTGATTTCTGCCTTGACGCCATCCTCTTCGCCGCCGACGACGCCGACCTCGATTTCTAGGATGATGTGCGCTTTGGCGGTGCGTTCCAACAGCTCAGCAGCGATGGAGAGGTTTTCTTCCATCGGCACCGCCGAGCCGTCCCACATATGCGACTGGAACAGCGGCAGCTCACCGCGGGCAACCCGCTCCTCGGAAATGGCCAGCAGCGGCCGAACGAAGCTATCCAGCTTGTCCTTGGGGCAGTGATCGGTGTGAAGCGCGACGTTTACGGGATAGTTCTTGGCGACCTCGCGGGCGTAGGTCGCGAAAGCGACCGAACCAGCGACGCGGTCCTTGATGGTCGGCCCGGAGAAGTACTCCGCGCCGCCGGTGGAGACCTGCAGGATGCCGTCGGAACCGGCCTCGGCAAAGCCTTGGAGCGCGGCATTTAGGGTTTGAGACGAGCTGACATTAATGGCCGGGTAGGCGAACTTGCCTGCCTTGGCGCGGTCAAGCATCTCTGCATATACCTCGGGGGTTGCAACTGGCATGATGCCCCTTTCATTTTCGGAATCGAATGCAGTTCAACCCTACCGCGTCACTGGCGACGACTCCCGGCGAGGTGCCGGAACTGCTGGCGCGGCTTCGCTACGACCGCTATAGCGCCCGGTCGAAACCGGCGGCGTCCAAGCGGATCCGACCGCGGGAATGTGCGGTCACGGCCGCGTCAATGGCTCCGGGATCAGCGTCCAGAAAGCTCAGCGGTACCCGGGCGGTGGCGTCGGTCGTCGTTTTCAGTACCAGGTCGGGGCCTGCGGCGAAGCTGGAACCGCTGATGTTTAGGCTATGAACCTGCTCCCAGGTGGCGCTCAGCCGGTCGGGGTGCAGATAGGTGATCCCATTGCTGTCCAGCACGAGCGCATTGCCGTCACCGATGGCTGCCAGATCCCGCTTGGCTTGCCGAATCCGAACTGTTGCCACTCCGATGCCAACCGCTAGGGCCACAGCCCACAGAAGCCAGCCGACGATGAGCCAGGTAACCGGCAGCTCAGCGCCGAGCCAATACCAGTAGGCAGCTAGCAGCAAACCAGACAGGGCTGCCGTGATGAGTTGGAACCGCCTGGCCCGGCGCGCCCGCGCCAGTCGGGCAGCTGCGTGGACGGGAGTGAGCCCCACCACGAACTGCTTCGACATCATGTTCGTCATGCTAGTCGAGGCCCGGCATGGCGATGCTGTAGCGACCAGTGGTACATGGCGATTGCTGCTGCGGCACCGGCGTTCAGGGAACGGGTGGAGCCGTATTGTGTGATGGCTACCAGCCGCTGGCAACCGGCGACCATGTCGTCGGTGAGCCCGGGTCCCTCCGATCCGAAGACCAGGCAGCAGTTCTCCGGCAGTTTGGTTGTCTCCAGCGGCACCGACCCCGGCAGGTTGTCGACCCCGATCGCGACGATGTCGCGCTCGGCCAACCAGCCGAGCAGGTCGGCCTCGTCGGGGTGGTGGTGGACGTGCAGGTAGCGGTCGGTCACCATCGCACCGCGACGGTTCCAGCGCCGCCGCCCCACGATGTGCACCCCGCCCACATTGAAGGCGTTGGCGGTGCGCACCATTGAGCCGATGTTGAAGTCGTGTTCCCAGTTTTGGATGGCGACGTGTAGGCCAGCTCGGCGCTGGTCTAGGTCGGCGACGATGGCCGTCATGCTCCAGTAGCGGTAGCGGTCGAGCACGTTGCGTCGGTCGCCGTCGCGCAGCAGCTCCGGATCTAGGCGCGGATCGGCTGGCCACGGCCCCTGCCATGGGCCCACGCCCACGCCGGGATCGGTGGGATCATCGCTGCTCACGGCTGTTCCTTACGCAAGGTCCGGTCGGCCAGCACCAGCCCGGCCACGACGACCAGCCCCAGCAGGGTCAGCCCGAACACCGGCAGCCAGTCGGCCCCGATCGGGTGCAGCTCCCGGTGGCTGCCCTGCCACGGCCACAGTGTGCGCAGCGAGCCAAGCAGCAGGCCGGTCATGGCCAGCATGGTGAAGCTGTGGTGGCGGGTCAGCAGCCAGTTCAGGGCCTTGACGAACAGCGACAGCCCGAGCACCGCCCCGGCGGCGAAGACCGCCAGGTAGCCGAGGTTGCGCTCACTCACCGCGCCGATTGTCGGCTCGTACAGCCCCAAGACCAGCATCAAGAATGACCCGGAAACCCCCGGCAGAACGAGCGCACAGATCGCTAGCGAGGCCGCGAAGAAGACCGCGATCAGCGGCGGGTTGGCCACCGAGGTGGCCCCACCGAGGCTGGTCAGCCAGAAGGCCGCCACCGCAAAGCCAACCACCACAAGCCCTGCCCGCAACTTCGCGGCTGCACCCGTCAGATCGGCTCGATCGACCAGCAGCAGCGGCACCACCACGGAGGCGGCCACCATGCCAAGGAACAGCCCGCGCGCCAGCTCCGGGGTGTCATGCACGAACGCCTTCATGACGCCCGCCAGGCCCAGCACCGCCAGACCCATGCCAAGCAGCAGCGGCAGCAGCATGCGCCACTCGGCCTGCCGCAGCCTGGCCCGGAACGAGGCAAGCCGGTCGGGGCCAGTCAGCAGCAGCCGCAGCGCCGTCACGACGTGGCTGGCCGACGAAATCAGCCGCTCATACACGCCGACGATCAGTGCGACCGTGCCCCCGGAGACCCCGGGCACCAGCTCGGCCAGCCCCATGAGCGCGCCCCGCGCCACATTTGCGACGATGCCCAGCAGCGCCATAGGCGCTCGCGGCGTCTCGCCAGCCTGCATTTAGTCCTCCTGCGTAGTAGCTGCGAAAAAACAGATGCCTGTTGTTGCACGAGCCATTGTGTCATTGAAACCAAAGTTTGCTGCCCGACGGTCTGGGCGACGGGGGTGCCACTTCGGCGAACGGTGCGGCACCGCCGATCCAGGCGGACAGTTCCTTGCGATCTAGCCAGCGGTAGCCGAACGGCAACCTCGCCGATTCGCGCCGCAGCTTCGCCAGCGGCAACCTGCCAGGCGCCGCCAAAAACACCAGGTTGCCAAACCGCCTGCCCTTGTGGACCGCAGCCTCGGCCCCCAGCGCCACCTGCCGCCACCGGCGAGCCAACCCAGCGGCGAATCGGCGGGACCAATCGAAGGGCGCCCTATCGGTGACGTTGGCGCACAGTAGGCCGGGGCCTCGCCCGAGCCGCTGCACCTGATCCAGGAAGGCAGCCCCCGCAAGCTCGCCGGGCACCTGATCGCCGTCGAAGGCGTCCAGGATCACCACATCTGCGTATCCCGCAGGCATGGCGGCAAGCCCGGTTAAGCCGTCCACATCGCGCACCTTGACGCCAGACCGTTTTGGTAGCGGAATGATACGACGCACCTCTGCGGTGAGCTCGGCGTCGGGTTCCAGCACGATCTGGGCGGTGCCGGGGCGACGCCAGGCCAGCCATCTTGGCAGGCTCATCCCTGCTCCTCCGACGTGCACCACGCGCAGCCGCTGCTCCGGCGGCGCGGTCAATGCAATGACATCGAGCGCCAGCGCTAACTGCTGCACGTACTCGAACGCCAGCTCGTCCGGGCGATCAGGATCTACCCATGACTGCGCCGCGTCACCAAAGACCACGCGGAACGCACCCGGCCGGGAATCATCCGGCAGCACGCGTCGAGTCATGTTTGGCAGGCTAGCCGATTAGCGCTAGTGGTGGTGCACACTCTCGTTTGGGGTGAAGCCTGGTGGCTCCAACTGGAACGTCGAATGCTCGATGCTGACCGCAAAGTGTTCGGCGACGCAGGTCGCCAACTGCTTCAGGATCTCGGGCGCATGGCCATCGTGGAAGCATTCCTCCTCGACAATAATGTGTGCCGTGATTACCGGCAGATTGGTCGAAACCCGCGAGGCATGCAGATCGTGGATTTCCCGGACGTGTTCCAGGTTCAACAGGTGACGGCGCACCTCACCCAGATCCAGCGACGGCGGGGCGCTCTCCAGCAAGACTTCACCGGCCTCGCGCAGAATCCGGATGGCCCGAGGCACAATCAGCAACGCAATGATGATGCCAGCCACGGCATCGGCCCGATGCCAGCCGAAGAACTGTACCGCCAGCGCACTGACGATGACCGCCACTGAGCCAAGTGCGTCGTTCACTACCTCCAGAAACGCGGCCCGCAGGTTGAGGTTTGCCGACCGACTGCCCGAAAGCACCAACATCGCAGCTACGTTGGCCACTAGCCCCACGATGCCCAGGATGAGCATGCCGGTCGGCTCGACCTCGACTGGGCCAACTAGTCGACGAACGCCCTCGATGAGCGCATAGATACCCACAATCAACAACAGCGTCGCCTGGGCCCCGGCCGCCAATACTTCGATTCGCAGCCAGCCCCAGGTGCGCCGGTCGGTCGGTTCGCGAGTCATTAGACCCGCAGCCAGCAGCGCCATCAGCAGCCCGCCAGCATCGGTCAACATGTGTCCGGCGTCGGTCAGCAACGCCAGGCTACCGGTGAGCAGCGCACCGATCACCTCGGCTATCAGCACCCCTGCCGTGATGGCGAAGGCTATCGCCAATCGCGTCCGTGAGGTGTTTGCGTCGTGATGCGAATGATCGTGCGAATGATCGTGCGACATAGTTACTCCTAGACCAGCTGCCAGCCAGCAGCGGTCTCCCGCTGCCGCCAGAAGTTCTGGTAGCTGCCAGGCTGCTCGACCAGCGAATCGTGGGTCCCGACTTGGGCGATAGCCCCGTCCTCGTCGAGCACGACGATCTGATCTGCGTTACGGACAGTGTCCAGCTTATGCGCAATCACCAGCACCGTGGCGCTGGCTCGAAGCTGTTCCAAGGCGCCCTGAATATTGATTTCGTTTTCAGCGTCCAACGCGGAGGTCGCCTCATCGACCAACACGATCGGCGCCTGCTTCAACAGGGCCCGGGCAATCGAGACCCGCTGCCGCTCGCCGCCGGACAGTCGCCCGCCGCCCTCACCGACCTGGGTATCCCAGCCATCGGGCAACCGCCGAACGATCTCCGTCACCCCGGCCGTGGCCGCAGCCTGGCGCACCTCATCGCTGCTGGCGTCCGGGCGGCCCACCCGAATGTTGGCCTCCAGGGTGTCGTTGAACAGGTAGACGTCTTGGAACACCATCGACAGTTGCGCCATCAGGTCTGCGGTGGTGAAGTCGCGCACGTCTATGCCGCCAATGAGCACCTTGCCCTGGTCGCAGTCGTAGAAACGGCTCACGAGGCGGGCGATGGTGGTCTTGCCTGAGCCGGACGGCCCGACGATCGCCGTCATGGTGTTCGGCGCGGTAGCAAAACTCACATCCCGCAGCACGGGCGTCTCGGCGTCGTAGCCGAAGGTGACGTTCGCCAACTCCACCGCCGTGCTCGCAGGCACCTGCTCGGTGGCCGCAGGCTCGGGCAGCGTTTCGGCATCGAGCACGTCGCTGATCGCCGCCAGCGTGGCCGTCTGGCTTTGCAATCCCGCCGTCATTTCGCTCAGCTGCGAGATTGAGTGGGTGACCCGAAGGCACAGGCCGATGAAGACGATGGTGGCCATCGCCGACAGTTCGCCGCCGATCGCGAGCTGGGCGGCGAAGTAGATCAGGGCGACGACAATCGCCTGCGAGACCATCCCGGCGATGAGCATGATGCCGCTCTCCACAAACAGGGTCCAGGTGGCGACCTTCGCCTCAGCGCGGATCGCTTCCGTTAGCTGCGGCGCGGCCGAGGAGCGGCCAGCCGAGCGCAGCGCGCCCTGGCAGCTCGCGAACTCCACGATCCGGTTCGCCAAATCGGTCGCAATCGGTGCTTTCTTGCGGTTGATCCACTGGCTGACCCGGCCGACCGCAGCCATCACCACTGCCTGGAACGGCAGCGAAAGCGTCAGCACTAGGCCTAGCAGCGGCTGCCATAGCCACAGCCCCACCAGCAGCACCAGCGTCACGCTGATGCGGCTTAGCATGACCGTCATCATGTGCGCCAACGCCTGACCCATTTGCAGCATGCCGTTGGTCATGGCCCGGGAATACTCGCCTGCCTTGGTGATGCCAAACCAGCCCAGCGGCAACGAAGCGATCTTGTCGCCCACCACGATGTGGCAGCTGCGCATCAATTCTTGGGCGCTGCGATAGCTGTGGTACGCCTCCCGGTAGGCGATGACAAAGCCAAGGGCACCCAGCACTAGCAATACCCAGACCCAGCCGCTGGAGGTCAGCCCCAGGCTTTGGCCGCCAGCTAGCAACGTGGTGGCGCCGACCAACAAACTCAGCAACGCCAGCGCTTCGATAACCCCGGCGCTTAGCGACAGCCGAATGAGTCTGGACAAATGGGCATTGCCTCGCTCTGACAGCAAGCGGCGGTACTGCTTCAGGTATGCAAAGACCGTCGTTTTCATAGCTGCGCCTCCTCCGGCTTCGTAGTGGCACTACTAGATCGCCAAATGCTTCGGTAGTGCGGCTGATCGATCAGTTCCTCATGGCTGCCCTTGGCGGCGATTTCACCATCGACCAGGACGACGATCTGATCCGCACCCTTGACCGAGGCCGGTCGGTGCGCGATGACCAGCACCGTCTTGCCGACGACCAGGTTCGACAGCGCCACCTGGATGGCGGCCTCGCAGTCGGGATCGGTCATGGCGGTGGCCTCGTCCAGCAACAGAATGGGCCGGTCGGCCAGGATCGCGCGGGCGATCGCGATGCGCTGCTCTTGGCCGCCGGATAGCCTGGTCTCGCTGCCTAGCACCGTGTCGTAGCCACGCGGCAGCGCCAGAATCTCGTCGTGGATCTGCGCGGCCTTCGCGGCAGCTTCAATGTCGGCCATACTGGCCTCAGGCCTAGCGAGCGCGATGTTGCCCGCCACTGACAGGTGCAACAGCTGCGGATCCTGCAGCACAAATGCCACCCGCGAATACAGGTCTTCCTCGGACAGGTCCTTGATGTCGACGCCGCCGATGAGCACCTTGCCTTCGTCCGGGTCGTGAAACCTGGCCACCATGGTGGCCAGCGTGGACTTGCCGGAACCCGACGGCCCCACCAGCGCGGTGACGCTACCCTCCGGCAGTTCTAGACTCACCCGGCGCAACGCCCGCACCTCGCCGTAGGAGAAACTGACATCGGTCAAGATGACGGCGTGCCCATTGGGCGTCTGCCGGCTTTCCGCAGGCGATTCCAGCCGCTCGCAGTCAATGACGTCTTTCAGTCGAACCGCAGCCGCCTCAGCCAGTTGCTGCCCCCAGGTCTGCTCACCGATGACCTCCATCGCGTGCGGCAGCATCAGCGCGATCAGGCTGGTCGCCACCACCTGCGTCGGGGTCACATAGCCTGCCGAAACCAGCCAGGCCCCACCACCGAAGTTGACCAGCAGCATCATGGGGGCCGAGATGATCGCCATGGCCAGTGCAGAGCCGGTCAGCATCGGTTTCACCCATTGTGCGTAGAAGTCGTTGATCTCTTTTGCCTGCTGCAGATAGCGGTGGTGGGCTTTGCCGACCGTGCCGAAGGCCTTGACTACGTTGATGCCCGAGATGAACTCGACCATGGTGCCAGCCAGGTTTTCTAGCCGCCGGTCGAACTTGACCGTCATATGTCCCATGTCTTTCATCATGTAGGCGTAGAAGCCGATGAAGAACAGTAGCAGCGAGATGGCGAGCAGCCCCAGCCGCCAGTCGATGACGAAGGCGTAGACCAGCAGCGCCAGCGGCATGAACACCGCCACCATGTAGTCCACCGGCTTGTGAGCCACCATAACGTGGAGCGCGGCGACGTCGTCTTGCAGCGACTTGCGGACCTGCCCGGACGTGCGCTCGCTGAACCAGGACAGCGGGGCCTGGCCGATGGCTGCCATCATGCGCTCCCGGATCGATTGGTTGAGTTTCACGTCGGCTAGGTGGGTGAGCAGCAACGCCACGAAATAGATGCCGATCCGGCCAAGGAAAGTGCCAACCAGGAGCACCAGGACGCCGGTAACCCTGGCCTCATCCGGGGCGGCCCCAGCCGCTTGGGCCTCAAGTAGGAGACCGCCGAGTTGGACCAGCGCGATGTAAGGAACCACCGCCATGATCCCCGAGATCGCGCCCAGGATGCGGCCGAGCAGCAACAGCCAGCGAACCGGCGCGATCAACTCGGCCAGTGCCTGGCGTTTAGTCGCCAGGTCCTCCTTCTTCCTTCTGTCTTCGGCCAGCTCCTCGAAGGAGGTGGTCGTCTCTATTGCTGTCATGCTGGTTCCTTTCCGCCCGCGCTGGTTGCTGCGGCTGGCTCGCCGTCGGTGGCGGTGAGCCACACCACCCGATCGGCGCATTCGTTGACAAATTCAAGATCGTGCGACACCACGATTACCGCGGCACCACCTGCCGCTACCTCGCGCACCCGCTCGGTGATCTGGGTGAGATGTCGGTAGTCGACGCCGCTAGTCGGCTCGTCGAAGATCACCACATTGGCCTTGTCGGCCACCGCCGAGGCGATGACCAGTCGTTGCTTCTGCCCGCCCGACAGGCTCATCGGATGGTCCTCCGCGTGCTCGCTGAGGTCGAGTTGGGCCAAGATCTGCGCTACGTCGACGTCGCTGCGGCTCTTGGTTCCAGTGGTGACTTCCTCGCGCACCGAGGCCGCAAACAGCTGCCGATGGACATCCTGCATGACCAGGGAGCTCATGGCGAGCCGCTGCTTGGCCGACTGCGGCTTGCCGCGCCACGAGATGGTTCCGCCGCGCTCTGCCTGGGCGAGGCCGGTAATGACCCGGCACAGCGTGGTTTTGCCGATGCCGTTCGCGCCCAGCAGTGCGGTGACCTGGCCCGCCGGGAAGCTGAGCCGATCAATGTCGAGGATGCGGCGCGAGCCGTAGCTGAACCGCACGTTGCGCAATTCCAGCCCTTCGTCGGCATCGGAAGCCGACTGCTGGTGGGTGGGCGATAGCTGCGGCGGCGTCAGGATCCGCAGCCCCAGCTCGCGGCGACGCTGGTCGCTCAGCGCGTAGAACTCCTGGGCGGGCCAGACCCGGCTGATGCGCCCCTTGTCGACGGTGATGACGGTGTCCACCAGGTCGCGCAGGAAGTAGAGCCGGTGTTCGGCGACGATGATGGTGGCCCCGTCGGCCTTCATCTGCCGGATGATCTCAGCGATGTCCTCGACGGCTTCGCCAGAGAGGTTGCTGGTGGGCTCGTCGAACAGGAAAATATCTGCCGGGCTGGTGAGCATGGTGCCGCAGGCCACGCGCTGCAGCTCACCGCCGGAAAGCTGATGCAGCGAGCGGTGCAGCCAGCCCGCCAGGCCGATGCGCTCAGCCACCTGCTGCACCCGGGCCATGATCTCTTCGCGCGGCTCCCCGGCCTGCTGCCGGGCGAAGGCGAGTTCCTCGCCTACGGTCGCGGCGAAGAATTGGTTGCGGGGGTTTTGGAATACCGTCGCAGTGCGTTGCCCGAGTTCCGCCAGCTCGCTGGTGGCGACATCAAGCCCGGCAACGGTTACCTTGCCATTGACCTTGCCGGAGTTGATATGCGGGATCAGACCGTTGATCAGCCGCAGTGCGGTGCTTTTGCCCGAGCCGCTGGGGCCGACGATGAGGGTCAGGGTGCCGGGTTCAAACACGTGCTGGAAGTCCGACAGGATGGGTGCGCCATACTCTGCTTCAGCCGCAGCCAGGCTGGCTACCTGGTAGGCGAAGCTGACGTCGTCGAACTTAACAGCCATCATCAGGCACTCACCTGGATCCAAATTGCGTAACCGAGCAAGCCCAGCAGCACTACGACCGCGAGCGCGTCGCGCCAGGTGAAGCGGGAAACCAGCAGCGGCGTCGGGTGTGCTTCACCGCCCAGGCCACGCACTAGACCAGAGGCGGTCAGGTCGTCGGCGAGCCGCGACGACGAAACCAGCAGCGGCACCAACAGGTATTCCACCGTGCGCATCGGATGCCGAAGCCAAGCCCAGGCCCCGACGGGGATACCGCGTAATGCCATCGCCTCCCGGATGGCCACGAACTCCAGCCGGGCCTGCGGCAGATAGCGCAGCATCACGGTCATCGGGACGACCAGAAACCTGGGAGCCCGCAGCCGATGCAGGCTCGCCACCAGGTCGCTGGGCGTCACGGTAAGCAACAGATAAACCGCCGCCCCAATTGCGACGGCGAATCGGCCGAACCAGAAACCAGCGGTGGCGATGGTCACCGCCACCGCAACGTTTTCCAGCTGCGGCAGGAGCCAAAAGATACCGAAGCAGACCGCCATAACTGCCGCCACGGTGCTGAAGATTCGCCACCGCTTAGTGCTGGCGAGCGCGATCAGCACCAACCCGGCTGCCGCGTATACGGCGTACTGGTCGCGCAGGCTCAACACAAGAACGTTTATGGCCAGCAGTGCGAACACCGCCACCCTGGGTTCAAGCCCGAGCCCGCTTGGCCGTCCCGCTGCCGATTCAGTCGAACCAGCAGTGGGAGCGCCAACCAGGTTTAGTGTCGTTTCGGGTTGCGTCACGCTACTCCGGCCCGGCGAAATTGTCGGCGCAGTACCCGCTGGCCAAGCGCGCCGCCTACGAGTCCCATAACGAAGAAGAAGATAGCGATATACCCCATCGTGTTGGCGTTGAATAATTCAAAGAATGACTTCGCGTACTCCGCACCCATGCTCTTTGTGATGTAGCTGCTGTAGGCGTCTTGATTCCACAGCATCGGCAACAGTGGCGAGATCATCCACGTGGTGAACACCGCATAGCTCACAATGTTTCTGATCGGGGATCGAAACTGGCCAGACTTGGCGATCAGATCCGCGATCAGGCCAAATCCTGTTGCCACCAGCAGCACCTGCCACGGATGCCCGGTCAGCACCATCAGCAAGCCAATGATGAAGCCCATGATCGTCATCACCCCCAGCTTGGGCACTCGCGCCAGATACAACGCGACGACGATCCCATTGGCAAGGATGATGATGACGAAGCCCACGAACATGAAAACTGGCCCAATAATCCCCAGCATTCCCAGCAAGAACTGAATCGCAAAGTAGATCGCGGTGAAGACGCCGACGTTGATCAGGTCACGCGAGGTGAGCTTGGCAGCTGTGGCGGGTTGCGACATGCAACACCCTCCTTCAACGGGAAACTAGGTGAACTTGAAAATAGGCAAGGCTTACCTTAGCCCAGATGGATGACGCCGGGCCACCGTCATTTGTTGCCGGATTGGGCGGCTTCGTCGAAGAGCTCAGCGGCGAATCGAGTTAGGCGACACCGGCGCGGCGGAAGTGGCGGCTGAGTAGCCGCTGGCCAAAGAAGCCGGCCACGACTGCCAGCCCGAAGAACAACAACATCGCCCAGGCCAGGTTGGTGCCGCTGAAGATCGCCACGTAACCGTCGGCGTATTCCTGGCCGCGCCGTTCGACCAGATGCTCGTACTGCCCGGCGGTGTCCAGCACCAGCGGCAGCATCGGGACGATGTGCCACAGCGTCGCGACCCCATAGGCCACCGCATTGCGCCATTGGGAGACGAACCGGCCAGACCAGGCGATCAGGTCGCCGATGAAACCTACCGCGGGGCAGATGAGCAGCGAGAACCAGGGATGCCCGGTCGCGGCCATCAGCAGCCCCATCAGCCCGATCGTCAGCGTCAGCGCCCCCAGCCGCGGCACCCGGGCCAGGTAGAGCGCGATCACTGCGCCGTTACCGAGGATGCCGACCGCGAAACCAACCAGGGCTAGCAGCGGGTTGATCATCCCAAGGCCGTGGCCGATCATGACGACCACGAAGTAGAGCGCGGTGAACACGCCTACGTTGATGAGATCACGTGTGCTGAACTTGCGTTTTGCCACGCTCGGTTCGCTGGCAACTGTCTGCATCGCACCGCCACTTCCTGGTTGACTAAGACAACCCTAACTCAGTTTGATTCGCTCGTCATCACAGAAAATATCGGGGCTAGTGGGGCGTCGGGCAGGCTACTTGGGCTCGGCCCGAACCAATTCGCCGAAGGCAACCGAGCGGTCCGGCGTCGCGATCAAATCCTCGGCTGTCGTGAGCGTTAGCAGCGCCTTGCCGGGCGGCTGCCCCGGCGCGCCGGGCACCGGCTCTAGCACCCAACCGTCAGTTTCCTGCACCGTCAACTCCGCGGGCGCCAACGTCAATTCGTAGATGTAGCGGGCAGCTCGGGTCTCGACGATGATCTGGTCGCCGCGTTGCAGCTCAAGCATCCTGCGGAACGGCTCGCCATGGCCGATGCGGTGCCCGGCCACGGCGAAGTTGCCGACCTGGCCGGGTAGCGCGGTTTCTGGATACCAGCCGACGCCGTGTTGCAGGTCTTGCTCGGCCACACCTGCCACGATCGGCCACTCCCAGTCGTCGCCCAGCGCCGGAATCCGCAGTATCCAAGCAGCCTTTCCGGGCTCCGGCTTCCCGGCCGGGGACGCCTCAGCATCGGCTGCCGCCTGGTCCCACTGGGACCGCAGCGCCGTAAGTTCGTCTGCCAGCTGCCCTTTCGCAATCAGGTTGGTGCCGACGAGCTGCCATCCCAGCCAGCCAGCTGTCAGCAAGGCGAGCAACGCCAGTAGTGCGACGGCTACCCAAAACGGCGAAACCCAGCGACGGGTAGGTTCGGGGGCTGGTTCGGCCACTTGGGTATCGGCCTCGGCCGGAATCACCTCGGCAGCATCCGTTGCTGGCCTCGGTTCCTCACTCATAGCGGCATTCTGCCAAGCTGCCTTGCCCAGCTCAAGCTGCCTGGGTGGCTAGGGGTAGCGCCAGCCGCACCGTCGTTCCCCGTTCCAACAGCGAGGACAGCTCGTACTTGCCGCCGAGGCGTCGCATGATGGCCGCCACCATCGGCAGGCCGAGGCCGCTGCCGGGTACGTCATGAACCTGGCCGCCGCGGACCAGCTCGTCCCACACCGCCTCCAGTTCCTCTGGCGGGATCCCGCGGCCGGTGTCGGCCACGACCAGCACCACCGTTGCCCCCTCCTCGTGGCCGCGGCATTCGACGGTGGCACCGTGCTGCGAGTATTTCACCGCGTTGCTAATGATGTTGTACAGCGCCAGGAACAGCAGATCCCGGTCCGCAAACACGGGCGGCAGCGGGCGGGGGGCCTTTGGGAAGCCGTAGACAAACTCGCGATCACAGTCCCCGATACTTTCTTGCACCTCTAGCAGCAGCTCCGGCAGGTCAACGGGTTCCAGTGACAGCTCGTAGGAGTCAATCTCGGAGATCTTGCGCAATTCGGCGATCAGGCTGGACAGGCGTCCCACCTGAGTAGTCATGGTGCGCGCCAACGACTTATCGCTCACCGACGAAATCGCCATCTGTAGGGCGGTGATCGGATTCTTCAGTTCATGATCCATACGGCTGACGAAGGTGCGGTGGGCCCGCCTGGCCCGATCCGCTGCCTGAACCGCGGCCACCTCACGCACCTTGCGCACTCGGCGGGCATGCCAGTAAATCGCCAGCATCAACCCGACAATGACCGCAACCAAAACCAGTGGCACGGCCCACAGCGACAACCCAATCACCATGGTTCGACGCTCGCCAGCCAGCCACAGTCCGACCGCTATCAGTAGGCCGATGGTGGCGAACAGTGCGACCAGCCAAGCTCGCCACCTCATTCTGCGGTCACCTTCGGATGGAACCGGTAGCCAACCGACTGCACGGTGTCGATGGGATCGTCTAGATCTAGCCTCGCGAAGGCCTTGCGCAGCTCCCCGATTCGATGGTCGACCGCCCGGGTAGTAACCGCAAACTCCACTCCCCATACCTGGCTGAGCAGGTGGTCGCGGCCGAAGGATTCGCCGTGATGGGCCATGAGGTATTCCAGCAGGGCTTGCGCCTTGGGCGTCAGCTTTAGCTCAACCCCGGCGACGCTAGTCGTCTTGGCGAGGCGATTGACTGTGATGCCGCCGCCGCTCAGCGTGACGGCCTGGGCGAGCGATTGCTGCTGTTTGCCGCGGCGAAGCACCGCCCGGATTCTGGCGACCAGCTCGGCGGCGTCGAACGGCTTGTTGAGGTAGTCGTCGGCGCCCTGTTCCAGCGCTGCCGCCCGCGACCTGGCCTCGCCAACCCCCGTCAGCAAGATCACTGGCGTCCAATCGTTTCGGCTGCGCAAGGAATTCAGTACCTCCCGGCCGTTTGCCCTTGGCATCAATACGTCTAGGACGATGAGGTCGGGATGGGTTGCTTCGACCTGCTCCAGCGCCTCGACACCGTCGGCGGCAGTCACCGCAGTGAACCCCGCCCGCGTCAGGGCGCGGGCGAGGTAGCTGCGGATGGTGTCGTCGTCATCGACGACGAGGATGGTGCTCATGCCACCGTGTTACCTTCACCGGAGTCCTTTACCGGATTGACAATCGTTTTAGCGGCGACCTGGTTTTCATCTCCCTGGATTTCCAACGTATCCAGCGTGCCTGCCACGACCATGATATTCGAGTTGCCATTGATGACCATCGAAGACGCTGATTGGGTCACCAATTCGCAGTTCGAGCTGTTGACGACAATCTTGTCGGCCGATTGCAGCACGACGTTCACATCGTCACCGGAAATGGTTAGGGTGCCGCAGTGCCCGGAGAGCACCATGGCGGCGCCGTCTTGGGTGATCTGCATGTCATCGCTGCACTCCGTGGTGGCGGCATC
>PDSD01000115.1 GCA_002748325.1 Arachnia propionica
GTCCGGCTCTTGTCTGCGCTGTTTCGAGATCATCCAGTTATGGCGGTCGGAGATCCGTGTCAGGCCATCTACGGCTGGCGTGGTGCCGCAGCAAACACACTGGCCGGATTCGCCGAGGCGTTCTCCACAACGTCGGTGCCCTTGTACTCCTTAACCACCAACCGACGAAGCAAACCGGCGCTGGTGTGGGTAGCCAACGAACTATCTCTGCCACTTCGAGGCAAGGGGGCCTCCTCCCAACCCGAAAAAGCGAACGGCACCCCGACCACGTTCGCGGATACGGGACACGGATGCGATGACCATGCAACGTCTCGCCGCGAACTGGATCCAAACGAGCGGGAGCTGCCGCAGGTGCTGCCGCTCCGGTGGGCCAAGAGCGAGCAGCGAGGTTCCGTGACCATGCACGTCGCCGAGAGCCGCACCGCTGAACTCGAGTGGCTAGCCGAGGATCTACTCGACTGGGCGGCGGGTTTCTCTGAGCCAGTCTGGTCATCAGTAGCCATTTTGGCTAGGCGCAATAGCGAACTAATCGAATGTCGAGCAGCGCTAATCGAGCGCGGCATACCAGTGGAACTGGTGGGACTCGCGGGCCTCGTGTCCACAGCCGAGGTTGCGCCAGTGCTCGACACACTCCGGGTATTGAGCGACCCAACAGCCAACGTGGCATTGACGAATCTGTTGACCGGGCCCAGATGGCGCATCGGGGCAGAAGACATGGCCCTGATCGGGCGACACGCGGCCACCCAGGCACATGAGACTGGCGGAGTTGCGGGCAGTTGGGGCCGACACCCGGCAGCTGGATCGCCTAGTGGATGTGGCCGCCGCATTCAACCCTGTGGCGACACCCGCGTCACTCGCAGGGTTTCTCGCCTACCTCGACGCAGAGGAAGCCTTGGCCGAGGGCCTAGAGCAGGCGCCGCCCAGCACCAGCAACGCCGTTCAGCTGCTCACGATGCACCGGGCCAAGGGCCTGGAGTGGGACCGCGTCTACCTGCCAGCGTGGAACGACTCGCTGTTCCCAAACGTGCAAGTCACAGACGACTGGCTGCGAAACCCCGCCCAATTGCCGTCACCCCTTCGAGGCGACGCCGGGGCAATCCCGCACCCCACTCGTCCGTTGTCCAAAGACTCCATCGAGGCCTACCACGATGAGCTAACAGAGATGAATCGGGCAGCCGAGAGGCGGCTTGCCTATGTGGCCGTTACCAGGGCGCGGGAACACCTACTGGTCTCCCGGCATCACTGGGGCACAAAGGTCTCGCCGATGAAAGAGTCGGAATTCTGCGAGCCAGTCGGTGATACCGCACAACGGTTGGGTGCCTATCGAGACTGCGAGCTCCCGGAAACCAACCCGGAGTCGGAACAAATCAGCCAGCACGCTTGGCCCGTTCCGGTGTCAGACGACTTCCGCGATCGGCTGCGGCTCCTGACCGACGCCATGGGCGTCGAAGAACAGCACTATGAACTCTCTGAAGCTGAAGCCGAACTCGTGCGGCGGATAGATGAAGACCTTGAG
>PDSD01000060.1 GCA_002748325.1 Arachnia propionica
GGGCGCACCGGGTTGAGGACAACGATGTCGCCCTCCCAGCCAGCCGAGCGCACCATCGGCACCTCGTGGGCGGTGCCAACGGCCAACGCGTCGGCGGGCAGCCGGGCGGATTCGCCAGCTAGGCGGCCAAGCCCGAAGCCGTAGCCGTTGCCTTTGGCGACCGGGACGAGCCCGGGCACCTCGGCGCTGAACTCGTCGAGATGGTTCCGCCAGGCGGCGGAGTCGATGGTGAGGGTAAGGGACATGTCAGCGCCTCTTCAGGTATTGCGTGAAAGCGTAGTGAAGCACTCGGTTGATGGGGTACTCCCATTCGCCGAGGTAGGAGATGGCGTGGCCGCCGGTGCCGACCTTGAACTGGATCAGGCCGATCTCAGGGTGATCTTTGGCCACAGATTCGACGATGCCGCGCAGGTCGTAGACGGCGCATCCGGCGTCGCGGGCGTCGCGCATCATCTGCCACTGGATCGCGTTGGAGCCGCGCACCTCGCGCTTTGCGCTGGTGGAGGCGCCGTAGGAGTACCAGGCGTGTTCGCCGACGCGCACCATGGTGGTGGCGGCCACGAGGTCGCCCTCGTGTTCGGCCAGGTAGAGCCGCATCCGGCCCGCTTCTTCGGCGTTGAGTGCGTCCCACATCTGCTCGAAGTAGCGCAGGTTGCGGCCGGTGAAGCCGTCGCGCTCGGCGGTCTCTAGGTAGATGCGGTGGAACCTGGCCAGGTCTGCTTTGGTGCCCTGGCTCACCGTTACGCCCAGCTTGGCGGCCTTCTTGATGTTGCGCCGCCACAACTGGTTCATGCCTTTTAGTAGCTGCTCTTCGGTGAGTTGGGCGCCGTCGTCGCCGCGCAGCGACAGTTGGAAGTTGAACTTCGGCTGTCCCGCCGCGAACCCGGCCCCTTCGTCGAGGGCTTTCCAGCCGCGATCGGTCAGCGCCTTGGCTAGCTTGGTGGCGACTGGGTTGGTGGCGTCGGGTGTGGCCTGCGACAGCAACTCTATGCTGTCGTCGGCGATTGCGGCCTTGATGGTGTCGGAATCCCAGCGGCGGTGCCATTCGGTCGGGCCGATCCGCACCGCGAATGCCTTAGTGCGGCGGGCGTAGTCGAGCAGCGCATCGAGCTGTTCGGCGATGTCGTCTCGTTCCCAGTCCAGCACCGGCCCTTCCGGCAGGTAGGCCAGGAATCGCTTAACTTTTGGTAGCTGCCGGGTGAGCATCAGGCTGACGCCGATCAGCTCGGCGTTGTCGAACCAGCCCAGCGTTTCCCCGCGCCACTCGGTTTTCACATCGGCCCAGGCCGGGGTTTGCAGGAAGCTGGCTGCGCCGCGGGCGGCAATGAAGCCCAGATGTTCGGCTGCGGAAATGGGGCGGACGGTGATGCTCACGGCCCCAATCTACTCGCTACGTGGCGCGCAATGCAGATTTGGAGGGAGTCACTCAGCTGGGATTGTCAGCCGCTCAAGCCCCACAAGCTCTGGTAGCCCTGGTGCTGTGCAGCAACCAAAAGCCGGTTGGGGAAGTACGCGACCTCCCCAACCGGCTTTAGCTTTGCGGGCAGCGGATCTCAGCCGCTATCCCTGCGCTCAGACCTCTGCGGAGGCCCTGGGCGGCTCGATCTCAAGCTGGTTGATTTCCTCGTTGATCCGCATGCCATAGAAGGAGCGGTAAACGAAGTAGATCGAGATGACGCCGAAGATCGCCGCCAGCACCCCGGTGACAACCCCGCCGCCTTGCGCGTTCATGGCCACCGCCAGCTCCACGGCCAGCAGGCCGAACAAGGTGGTGAACTTGATGATTGGGTTCATCGCGACACTGGAGGTGTCCTTGTACGGATCGCCGACGGTGTCACCAACCACGGTGGCCTCGTGCAGCATCGTGCCCTTGGCGTCCAGATCGACCTCGACCAGCTTCTTGGCGTTGTCCCAGGCGCCGCCCGCGTTAGCCATGAAGATGGCCTGGTACAGGCCGAACAGGGCCATCGCAATCAGGTAGCCGATGAAGAAGAACGGCTCCACGAATGCGAACGCCAACGTGGCGAAGAAGATGCCGAGGAAGATGTTGAACATGCCCTTTTGGGCGTAGCGGGTGCAGATCTCCACGACCTTCGACGAATCCTCGCGGCTGGCCCGCGTGGCCGTTTCGTCCGTGAGGTTAATGTTCGCGCCGATGAACTCCACCGCCCGGTAGGCGCCGGTGGTGACGGCCTGGATGGAGGCGCCGGTGAACCAGTAGATCACCGCGCCGCCCAAGATCAGGCCCAGCAGGAACGGTGCGTGCAGCAGCGACAGGTTCTCCACGCCAGTGGTGAGGCCGTCGGTGAGGCCCATCATGATCGAGAAGATCATCGTGGTGGCGCCTACGACCGCGGTACCGATCAGCACGGGCTTGGCGGTTGCCTTGAAGGTGTTGCCAGCGCCGTCGTTGGATTCCAGCAGGTACTTGGCGCGCTCGAAGTTCGGCTCGAAGCCGTAATCCTGCTTCAGCTCCTCGCGGATGCCGGGAAGCTGGTCGATGGTCGACAGCTCGAACACCGACTGGGCGTTGTCGGTCACCGGACCGTAGGAATCGACGGCGATCGTCACCGGGCCCATGCCCAGGAAGCCGAAGGCCACCAGACCGAACGAGAACACCGCCGGGGCCAGCATGACGTCGCCCAGGTTGAGCGTCGAGATCCAGTAGGCGAGCCCCATTAGGCCGGTGATGGCCAGACCGATCCAGTAGCTGGAGAAGTTGCCAGCAACCAGGCCGGACAGGATGTTCAGCGAGGAGCCGCCCTTGTTGGACGACACCACAACCTCGTGGGTGTGCTTGGCGTTGGTCGAGGTGAACACCTTGACCAACTCGGGGATGAGCGCACCGGCGAGGGTGCCACAGCTGACGATCAGCGAGAGCTTCCACCACAGGCCGTCGCCCAGGTCGGGGATCAGCAGCGCCGAGGTGATGAAGGTCAGCACGATCGAGGTGATCGAGGTGATCCACACCAACGAAGTCAGCGGAGCCTCGAAGTCCATCTCGTCGCGCCCGGCGTAGCGAGACTTCGCGATGGCGTTGTTGACGAAGTACGACAGGCCAGAGGCGATCACCATGATGGCGCGCAGCACGAAGATCCACACCAGCAACTGCACCTGGACGCTGACGTCCTGGATGCCGATGAGGATGAAGGTGATCAGCGCGACGCCGGTGACGCCGTAGGTTTCGAAGCCGTCGGCCGATGGGCCGACCGAGTCGCCAGCGTTGTCGCCCACGCAGTCGGCGATCACGCCGGGGTTGCGGGCGTCGTCTTCCTTGATGCCGAACACGATCTTCATGAGGTCGGCGCCAATGTCGGCGATCTTGGTGAAGATGCCGCCAGCGATACGCAGCGCCGACGCGCCCAGCGACTCACCAATGGCGAAGCCGATGAAGCAGGCGCCCGCGAGGTCGCCGGGCAGGAACACCATGATGGTGAGCATGATCGCCAGCTCAATGGAGATCAGCACCATGCCGATGCTCATACCGGACCGCAGCGGGATGTCGTGCGCCGGGAACGGCTTGCCGTCCAGCGTGGCGTGGGCGGTGCGGGAGTTGGCCAGGGTGTTGACGCGGATGCCATACCAAGCCACCGCATAGGAGCCGGCCATACCGATCAGCGAGAACAGGATGACCACCAGCGTCTTGCCGACGCCGAAGCCCACCAGGAAGAGGTAGTAGACCACGATGATCGACGCGATGAACGCCCACAACACGAGCAGGAACTTGCCCTGCTGCACCAGGTAGGCCTTGGCGGTGGTGTAGATCAGGTCAGCGATTTCGGTCAACGACTTGTGTACCGGCATCTTCTTGATCTGGGCGTAGCTGAGGATGCCGAACGCCAGTCCGAGGACGGTGACGATCAGGCCCAGGCTGAGCAGCACGTTGCCGGGCATGCCCAGCATGGAGACGGAGCCCAGGTCGGGCAGTTGCAGATTGGCTTCGCCGCCGATCTCATTGCCTTCGGTAGTGCCACCAGTGGCACAGGCGGAAAGCCCCAGGGTGGCAGCCGCCAACACGGCGAGCCACCGAAGAGAGCGAGAAGGCGCTGAGCCTGCGGATTCTAGTTGTTGGTTCATACCTAACCTCTTTGTGAAGCAATTTAAGGAATGGATACCTCGCGATACTTACCTTAGACCTACCGTTTTCCCGCGATTCGGCGGGTCAAGGGTTGGGCAGTTGCATCACGGCAAAAAGAAGGGGCCCGTGTTGCCACGGGCCCCAGCAGACTGTTGGTCAGTCGTTGGCGTGTTCTTCGAGACGGCGCAGGATGGCGTCCCAGTGTTCGCGCATTGCCGCAGCTTCGGCGTCGGAGCGCAGCAAGCTGTGGCTGATCTTCAGTTCGGTTCCCTCATCGAGGCTACGTACGTCGAACTCCACCATCGTCCTGGGCGCATCGTCCGAGGCGTGGTAAGAGAACCTGATCTGCTGCTTGGGGTGGAAACTGCGGGTCACGCCGTGGGTGCCATCGGTGGCGCGCCAGGGCTCCCCCTTGTTTCCTAGCTCTCCACCCTCGCCTAGCAGCTCTTGGCTGCCACGGGGTTTCATGAGGCAATCCCAAATCTGATCCAGCGATGCTGAGGCGATTCGGATTACCTCGACGGTTTGGGTTTCGGTGTGCTCCTCCACGGGGATCCCCTTCCGTTTGGGCGTCGTCGTCGACGCTTTTGGCCCACCCTACCCCGATTGGGTGGTACCCGTCATTAGGGGTGTTGAAATCGAGTAGGCCGCTTCGGTCGGCGACCTGATCCCGCCGACGTAGTGCCTCCTGGGAACCTAGGTACGTGTTTCGGCCAAGCCGATTGCGCGCTTGCATGGGTGCGAAGTTCGGCCAGAAGCGGGTCACGATAGGATTAGCTTGGCGACAATTTGTAGTCAGTGACTAAAGGAGAACACACACATGGCGGATGAACGCTACGTATACGACCTCGCTGAGGGGCCTCGCCGACCAGATCGACGAGGGGTTGGCCCGTCTCGAAGAGCGCACCGGCAAGAAGCTGGGCGGCGCCGCCAACCCGCTGCTGGTATCGGTTCGCTCCGGTGCCGTCGTCTCCATGCCCGGCATGATGGACACCATTCTTAACCTCGGTATCTCCGACGAGTCGGTTAAGGCCGTCGCCGAAGAATCCGGCAACGAGCGGTTCGCCTGGGACTGCTACCGCCGCTTCATCCAGATGTACGGCGAGGTCGTCGAGGGTGTGCCGCCGCACGCCTACGAAGACGCCCTGACCAAGCTGAAGGAAGACCGTGGCGTCACCAACGACACCGAGCTGACCGCCGACGACCTCAAGGGCCTGGTGCAGCAGTTCAAGGACATCTCCAATGAGCACCTGGGCGGCTCCTGGACCACCGACCCGCGCGAGCAGCTGCACCGCGCCGTGGACGCCGTGTTCCGCTCCTGGCAGAACCCGCGCGCCGACGTGTACCGTCGCGCCAACAACATCTCCGCCAGCCTGGGCACCGCCGTCAACGTCATGGAAATGGTGTTCGGCAACAAGGGTGAAACCTCCGCCACCGGCGTGTGCTTCACCCGTAACCCCTCCACTGGCGAGAACGCGCTGTACGGCGAGTTCCTGGTTAACGCCCAGGGCGAGGATGTCGTGGCCGGTATCCGCACCCCGCGGCCGATGCAGGAAATGGCCGATGTGCTGCCCGAGGCCTACGACCAGCTCATCAACGCGATGAAGACGATGGAGGCCCATTACAAGGACATGCAGGACATGGAGTTCACCATCGAGAATGGCAAGCTCTACCTGCTGCAGACCCGTAACGGCAAGCGCACCGCCGCCGCCGCGCTCAAGGTGGCCAGCGATCTGGTCGATGAGGGCGTCATCGACGAGAAAGAGGCGCTGCGCCGCATCGAGCCCGAACAGCTCGATCAGCTGCTGCACCCGGCCATTCCCGCCGATCACGGCAAGACCCCGGTCACCAAGGGCCTGCCCGCCTCCCCGGGCGCTGCCGTTGGCGAGATCGTGTTCGACGCCGATGTGGCCGCCGAGCGTGGCGCCAAGGGCGAAAAGGTCGTGCTGGTTCGCTACGAAACCACCCCGGACGACATTCACGGCGTGATCGTGGCGCAGGGCGTGCTGACCGCTCACGGCGGCATGACCTCGCACGCGGCCGTGGTGGCCCGTGGCATGGGCAAGCCGTGTGTGGCTGGCGCCCAGGGCATCAAGATCAACGCCGTTGACAAGACCCTCACCATCGGTGAGAAGGTGCTGCACGAGGGCGACGTCGTCACCCTGGACGGCACCGCCGGTGACGTCTACGCCGAGGGCCTGGAGCTGATCCCGCCGCGCATCAACGAGGACTTCCAGCGCCTGGTCACCTGGGCCGACGAGGTTCGTCGTCTCGGCGTGCGCGCCAACGCGGACAACTTCACCGATGCCAGCAAGGCCCGCGAACTGGGCGCTGAGGGCATCGGCCTGTGCCGCACCGAGCACATGTTCATGGCTGAGGATCGCCTGCCGGCCGTGCGCCGCATGATCCTGGCGGAGAACCACGAGGAGCGCGCCGCCGCGCTGGCAGAGATCCTGCCGATGCAGCAGGCCGACTTCGAGGGCATCTTCACCGCCATGAAGGGCCTGCCGGTGACCGTGCGGCTGCTGGATCCGCCGCTGCACGAGTTCCTGCCGAACCTCACCGAGCAGTCGGTGCTGGTGAAGGAGCTGGAACTGACCGGTGCCGCCGGGCTGGAAGAGGCGAAGGCGACGCTGGCTCAGGTCAAGCGGCTGCACGAGCTGAACCCGATGCTTGGCACCCGTGGCTGCCGCCTGGCGATGCTGTACCCGGAGATCCCCGAGATGCAGACCCGCGCCATCGTGCGTGCCGCCCTGGCGGTGCTCGACCGCGAAGGCGAGACGGTCGGCGTCGAGATCATGATCCCGCTCGTGGCGCTGAGCAAGGAGCTGGAGACCCAGCGGGCCATCGTCGAGAAGACGGTTGCCGAGGAACTGGCGGCCGCCGGTCGCGAGCTGGATTACACCGTTGGCACCATGATCGAGCTGCCGCGCGCCGCTCTGGTCGCGGACAAGATCGCTGAGCACGCTGACTTCTTCAGCTTCGGCACCAACGACCTGACCCAGACCGGCATCGGCATCTCCCGTGACGACGCCGAGAACGGCTTCCTAACCGAGTACGTCATGACCGACGTGCTGGCCCGCAACCCGTTCGAGACGATCGACCAAGAGGGCGTTGGCCAGCTGGTCGAGATGGGCGTGGCCAAGGGCCGCACCACCAAGCCCGGCCTGAAGACCGGTGTCTGTGGCGAGCACGGCGGCGACCCCGACTCCATTGAGTTCTTCAATGGTGCTGGGCTCGACTACGTGTCCTGCTCGCCGTTCCGCGTGCCGATCGCCCGCTTCGCGGCGGCCAAGGCTGCGCTGGGCGAGTGACGTAGCTTAGCTAGCTATTCCGAAGGCTGGCATCGTCCCTGCGGGGGCGGTGCCAGCCTTTTTCTTGGCCAAGGCACCACACCGGACTGGCCGGGTTCCCGCGGAAAAGTCACGCTAGAACCCGATTCCGAGCCATTGCAGCGCTTTACCTGCGTATTAGAGTGACTTTTCCGCGAGGATTCGGGCACAACGCCGCGAAGATCGGGGCACCACCAACGACGATCAGGGGCAATAAAAACTGGCACCGACCCGAAGGTCGGTGCCAGCCTAGGTTAGGAACGCTTAGTCAGCGTCCGGGATCGGATCGTCTGCCGCCAGATCTGGGCGACGGAACAGGCTGATTGTGGAAGCAGCGAGTCCTCCCCAGACCAGCACGATGGACAGGATCAGCATCAGGATGGCTGCGGTGGTCATCGGGTTACCTCCTCATTGGCGTCAGCTGCATTTTCGTGCGGGTTGCTCGCCTCGTCGAACTCCAGCATCTTCTTGTTGCGGCCCGGGATCAGCGACAGCACGATACCCAGCACCGGCAGCGAGATAGCCATGCCCCAGCCGAAGGTGCCCAGCAGCTCTACCGG
>PDSD01000020.1 GCA_002748325.1 Arachnia propionica
TGGCTATTCGGCCGCAGCGACCGGGGGAGTAGCAGCGGTGGCTTTGGGGGAGACCGGCCAGTCCGCCGGGTAACGCCAGGCGAGGTCGGCTACCTGGCGGTCGAGTTGGCGGCGGCCACGCGATGAAAGCCGATCGCCAAACACGATGCCGTTTAGGTGATCGGTTTCGTGCTGCAGGCAGCGAGCCAACAGCCCCGTTCCCTTGATGGTGATCGGGTTTCCTGCCAGGTCCTGGCCGGTGCAAGTTGCCAGATCTGGGCGGGCAACTTGCTCGAAGCCACCGGGATATGACAGACAGCCCTCGTCGCTGGCGTCTAGTTTGCGGTCTTTGCCCTGCGGCAACGTCACCTGTGGGTTGCACACTACGCCGCGGTGAATCACGTCGTCGGCGTCCGGGCATTCGTAGATGAACACGGCCCGGCCTACCCCGACCTGGGTTGCCGCTAGGCCGACTCCTTCGGCTACTCGCATGGTTGCCCACATGTCGCGCACCAGCGTTACCAGCTCGTCGTCGAACGCGGTGATTGGCTCGGTTTTTGCATGCATCACTGGAGTGCCCCAACGAGTAATGGGAAGAATCTTGCCGCCAGTGGTGTAGTCGATCATCGACGCGTGCTCCTTGAGTGCCGAAACTAAGACCCATAGTATGCCCGGTTTCTGCGGGTGCTGCGCAGGGGTGTCGGCGACTACCGGCACACTAAAGGCATGGGTGAGGCGAGTTGGGACCTGGTGTTGGCCCAGTATGAGGAGCAGCTCCGGCTCGAACGCGGCCTGGCCGCACACACGATCCGCAACTACTTGGCCGACCTGGCCCACTTGCGCGACGCTTGCGGCGTGGGCATCGCCGAGGTGAGCTTGGCCACGCTACGCGGTTGGTTGGCGGATCAAGCTGGCCAAGGGGTATCGGCGGCCACGCTGCGGCGCCGGGTTTCGTGCGTGCGGGGATTCTTTGCCTGGTGCGAGCGTGACGGCCTCATCGCCGCGAATCCCGCCGTCAGGTTGCGGGCCCCGAAGCGGGGCCGGTATCTGCCAAAGGTGCCCTCGCGGGCTGCGATAGACCAGACGCTGGCGGCGGCCCAGCAGCGCTCCGAGGAGGCAGCCGAGCCGGTCGCCCTGCGGGATCAGGCGTTGCTCGAGGTGTTGTACGCCGGTGGGCTGCGGGTAGCCGAGCTGTGCGGCCTGCAACTGGCCGACATCGACCACGAGCGGCAATGCCTGCGGGTAACCGGAAAGGGCGACAAGCAGCGGGTGGTGCCGATGGGCCTGCCCGCGATGCGAGCCCTGCGGACCTGGCTGGCGGTTCGCAACCAACTGGCAGTGCCAACCAGCCCGGACACCGTTTTTCTGGGCGTTCGCGGCGGACGGCTTAACCCGCGGGTCGCGCGACGGATCGTCGAGGAGGCCACCCTGGCTGGCGGTGCCGCGGTGGGGCCGCACGCGCTGCGGCACGCGATGGCGACCCACCTGCTAGACGGCGGCGCCGACCTGCGCAGTGTGCAAGAGATGCTGGGCCACGCCTCGGTGGCCACCACCCAGATCTACACCCATGTTTCGGCGGATCGACTACGCGAGGCCTTTCGGCAAGCCCACCCGCGGGCCTAATCGAGGGTGCTCATCGGATCGACTAGGTGACCGTCGCGCCAGCGCATCCAGTGCAGATGGCAGCCCGTCGACATTCCGCTGGTGCCGACGTAACCAAGGGTTTGCCCGGCCTGCACCCGCTCGCCAGCAGTGACCGCCGCGTGTTGCAGGTGGGCGAAGCCACTGCGTCCCCCGGTATCCGCGACGATTACCCGCAACCCGTAAGCCCCGGCCCATCCTGCCGAGGAGACCACCCCGGACCAAGGCGCCCGCACCGGCGTGCCGCAGGTGGCCGCGATATCGGTGCCGTCGTGCAGCTTGACCACGCCGGTGATCGGGTGGCGGCGCATCCCGAACGGCGAGGTGATTCGCCCGGCGACGGGCTGGCGGCCCGGTGCGCGCGCCGCCGGTAGGAACACCCTCGGTGTCGGCCGCGTGCCGGCTGGCAGCAGCCGGATCGGCGGGGCCGCCAAGTAGTCGGTGGGATCGTAGTAGCGGTTGTCGTCTTTTAGGCCCCAGTGCAGGCAGCTGGGCTGGCAATGACCAGGCCAGGAAGCGAGCCGACCGATCAACTCGCCCGCGACCACCCGGTCGCCCTCGGCGAGCGTGGCCCTGACCGGGGTGTAGGTGGTGCGCAGCCCGTTGCCGTGCGAGATCGCCACGCTCGGCCGCCCCGCGACCTCGCCCGCGAAGCTGACCACACCTGCCGCCGCTGCGTGCACCTGCTGCCCAGGTGCCGCCGCCAGGTCTACGCCGCGGTGCCCGGCGGAATAGGGGGTTAGCCCCGGCTGAAACGCCGCGATGAGGTGACCCGGGACGGGGCGCTGCAACGCTAACCCGGCATCCGGCCCGGGAAACCCGGGCAACAGCAACAGCCACAGTAGGGCGACAAGTGCTCGCATGTGGAAATGGTGTCGCGACGGCTCGAAAACTGAGCATGCTCGTCACCGGCTGTGGATAAGACAACTTGTTGTGCGCCGGGACCGCGGGTTAGCATTGACCCTGCAATCGGTTCGCCGGTTGACATCGCATGCGCTGTGCGGCAAGCCGTCAGCGACCGCGTGGTCCCACTAGTGGGTGCGGTCGTGGAGCGCATTAGGAGCCCCTCGGGGCGGTAAGTAACCACTCGTGAGCTTCGCGCTCACCCGATTCAGTAGCGGCCTGCGCCGCACTGCGAAAGGACCGGCCATGGCCGTCGTCACCACCCGCCAGTTGCTCGAATCTGGCGTACATTTCGGGCACCAGACCCGCCGTTGGAACCCCAAGATGAAGCGATTCATCTTCACCGAACGCAACGGCATCTACATCATCGACCTGCAGCTCAGCCTGACCTACATCGACAAGGCTTACGCCTTCATCAAGTCGACCGTAGCCCGCGGCGGCCAGGTGCTGTTCGTCGGCACCAAGAAGCAGGCCCAGGAAGTCGTCGCCGAGCAGGCCACGCGAGTCGGCATGCCCTATGTCAACCAGCGCTGGCTGGGCGGCATGCTCACCAACTTCCACACCGTCACCAAGCGGATTCAGCGGCTCAAGGAACTCGAGGGCATGAACCTCGACGACGTGTCCGCATCCGGGCTGACCAAGAAGGAACTGCTGCAGCTAAAGCGCGAACGCAACAAGCTCGACAAGAGCCTGGGCGGCATCCGCGACATGGGCCGCACCCCGCAGGCCGTGTGGATCATCGACACCAAGAAAGAGCATCTCGCGGTCGATGAGGCGCGCAAGCTGCACATCCCGATCGTCGCGATCCTGGACACCAACTGCGACCGGGCAACGACGACGCGATCCGCTCGGTCTCGCTGCTGACACGGATCATCGCAGACGCTGTCGCCGACGGCCTGATCCAGCGCTCCGCCGGTGCGAGCGAGGAACAGGCTGAGGCTGAGCCGATGCCCGATTGGGAACGCGAACTGCTGGAACAAAGCGCCAAGCCCGAACCGGCAGCCGCTGAGGCGCCTGCCGACGAGCCCAAGGCTGAAGTCGATGCCGCTCCGGCTGAGGCTCCTGCCGAAGCGGCCACCGAGCAGCCCAAAGCAGAAACCGCTGCGGAAGCGGCCGAGGCTCCTGCCGAAGTGGCCGCCGAGCCCAAGGCTGACGCCGACGACAAGACCACCAACTAATTTTCGATCTAGACGGGATAACCCATGGCAATTACTGCTGCTGATGTTAAGAATCTCCGTGACGCCACCGGCGCAGGGATGATGGCTGCCAAGAAGGCCCTAACCGAGGCCGAAGGCGATTTCGACCAGGCGGTCGAGATCCTGCGGGTCACCGGCCTGGCCAAGGCAGCCAAGCGTTCCGACCGCGAAGCCAATAACGGCATCGTCGTTGGTCGCGACTCGGTGCTGATCCACCTCGCCGCCGAGACCGACTTCGTGGCCAAGAACGCCGAGTTCACTGGCCTGGCCGATCAGATCCTCGACGTCGTGATCGCAGAAGGCATCACCGAGGTAGCCGCCGCCGAGGCCGCCAAGCTTAGTGACGGCACCACCGTCGCCGAAGCGGTCGCTGCCCTGAGCGGCAAGATCGGTGAGAACCTGAAGCTGGTTACCCTGGCCAACTACAGCGGTGCCGCCACCCAGATGTACCTGCACCGCCGGGCCATCGATCTGCCACCGCAGATCGGCGTGCTACTCGAGTATGTCGGCGATGATGTGGAGACCGCGCACCAGGTTGCGATGCACATCGCCGCCATGAGCCCGCAGTACGTGAGCCGGGACGAGGTGCCAGCCGAGGTCGTGGAGAACGAACGTCGCATCGCCGAGGCCACCGCCCGCGAAGAAGGCAAGCCCGAGGCTGCCCTTCCCAAGATCATCGAAGGCCGCACCAACGGCTTCTTCAAGGACGTTTGTCTGGTTGACCAGATGGCCGTCTGGGTCGACAAGAAGACGGTCGGTGCGGTTCTCAAGGAATCCGGCGTCACCATCAAGCGTTTCGTGCGCTTCGCAGTCGCCTGATCTTTAAGCCACACTGCCAAGGGGCGCGTCTCAAGTCGAGGCGCGCCCCTTGCGGTTGTCTAAGTGGCGTTGCCAAGCGATAGGCTGGAACGAATGTCGGAGCAAACAGTGAGGTGCCAATGGCTTATCAACGGGTATTGCTGAAGCTGTCGGGGGAGGCGTTCGGCGGCGGCAAGCTTGGCGTAGATCCAACTATCGTGGCTGCCATCGCCGAGGAGATCGCGCAGGTAGTGTCGGGCGGCACCCAGGTTGCGGTCGTCGTCGGCGGCGGCAACTATTTCCGCGGAGCGGAACTCAGCCAAAACGGCATGGATCGGGACCGCGCGGACTACATCGGGATGCTCGGCACGGTGATGAACTGCCTAGCGCTGCAAGATTTCTGCGAGAAGGCCGGGATCGACACCCGAGTGCAGACCGCGATCACGATGGGCCAAGTGGCCGAACCCTACATTCCGCGCCGAGCCGAACGGCACCTAGAAAAAGGCCGGTTAGTGATCTTTGGAGCTGGCTCCGGAATGCCCTATTTCTCGACCGACACCGTGGCCGCCCAGCGGGCGCTGGAGATCGGCGCAGAGGCGCTGTTG
The DNA here is from genome assembly GCA_002748325.1 of Arachnia propionica. Lineage (GTDB taxonomy): Bacteria > Actinomycetota > Actinomycetes > Propionibacteriales > Propionibacteriaceae > Arachnia > Arachnia propionica_A. The sequence continues at coordinate 5,123 of PDSD01000020.1, forward strand.
ATGGGCAAACAAGGCGTGGCTGGCGTCTATGACAAGGATCCGAATACCTACGCCGACGCCGTCAAGTTCGATCACCTCACCTACGACGAATTCTTGGCTCGGGACCTGAAGGTGGCCGACGCCACCGCGATCTCGCTGGCTAGGGACAACAATCTGCGGCTGGTCTTTTTCAACCTGCAGCAGCCTGGCAATATCGCCCGTGCCGTCAACGGGGACGACATCGGCACTGTAATCTCGCGTTAGTGCAGCAGAAAGGAGGGCGGTCTCGTGATCGCCGACATTGAGAAAAGGGCCAAGACCAAGATGGAACACGCGGTTGACTACGCCCGGGAAGACCTGGCGACAATCCGCACCGGCCGGGCGCATCCGGCCATGTTCAACAAGCTGGAGGCCGAGTACTACGGCACGCCGACGCCACTACAGCAGCTGGCTACCTTCACCTCGACCGATCCGCGCTCGCTGTTGATCACGCCGTTCGATCGGGGCGCGATGGCCGCCATCGAGAAGGCGATCCGGGACTCTGACTTTGGGGTCAACCCCAGCAATGACGGCAACGCCATTCGCATCGTGGTGCCGCCGCTGACTGAGGAACGGCGCAAGGAATACATCAAGCTGGCTAGGCACAAGGCCGAAGAGGCTCGCATCGCCATCCGCAATGTGCGCCGCCACGCGATCGATGACCTGAAGAAGCTGCAGAAGGAAGGCGAAATCTCCGAAGACGAGCTGGCTCGGGCCGAGAAGGCGGTCGACGCGTCGACCAAGGGCTTCGTGGAGCAGATCGACGAGCTGCTCAAGCACAAAGAAACGGAACTCGCTGAAGTCTGATGACCCAAGCCAATACGTCTGCGACGAAAGCGGCGGGTAGGGATCTACCCGCCGCGATTGTCGTCGGCGTGGCACTGGTAGTGGTGGCCGCCGTTGGCCTGCTGTACCTGCCCTGGTTCTTCGTAGCCTTCATGACCTTGGCATTTGCGTTGGGCGCCCACGAAGTTCATGTCGCCCTGCAACGCCTGGGGATGCATTCGTCGATCAAGGTCATCATCACCGGCACGGTGGTCAGCGTGATCGGCGGCTATCTCGCCGCCCTGCAGGGCCTGCCCATTGAGCGCACCACCTTGATCGTCACCTGCCTGGTCGCGACGCTGATCGCGGCCCTGGTGGCCCGGCTGGCGAAGGGACCGGAGGGGTTCGTGCTGGACTCGGCGGCCAGTGCCCTGATCATCGCCTACATCCCGCTGCCGGGCGTCTTTATTTCGCTGCTTATGGGCGAAACCCAGGGCAACCTGCGAATCGTTGCCATCATCGCCTGCGTGGTGTTCGCCGATGTGGGGGCCTACGCGGTCGGCTCCCTGCTCGGCAGACACAAACTGGCTCCGCGCATCAGCCCAGGGAAAACCTGGGAAGGGCTGATCGGTGGCGTTGCCCTGGCTGGGGTCGCCGGCCTGCTTAGCTCGCTATGGTTCCTAGCAGTCGACTGGTGGGTAGGCCTCATTCTCGGGGTGACGACCGCGCTGGCCGCCACGTTGGGCGACCTGGTCGAGTCGCTGATAAAACGCAACACCGGTCTTAAGGACATGTCGAACCTGCTGCCGGGCCACGGCGGCGTCATGGATCGGCTGGACTCGATGATCATGGCATTCCCGGTTGGCTGGTTCGTGCTGTTCCTAGCGATGGGCACCTGATGACCTCGCTGCCACTAGTGATGACCGCGCCAAAGCGCGGCAAGGCGCCGACGCATTGGCTCGACCTGGACCAGGATGCCCAGCGCGCCGTGATGGCCAAGCTGGGGCTGCCCGGCTTCCGGGCCGACCAGATCGCCAAGCACGTCTTCGAACGGTGCGAGGACGACCCCGAGCGGTTCACCGACTTGCCGCAACCTATCCGCTCTGACCTAAAGACCCAGTTGTTCCCCGACTTGCTGCAACACGTCACCCAGCGGCAGGCCGACGCGGGCCAGACCATCAAGACGCTGTGGCGGTTGCACGACGGGGCGCTGCTGGAGTCGGTGCTGATGCGCTACCCGGGGCGTTCCACCCTATGCATCTCCTCGCAGGCTGGCTGCGGCATGGCCTGCCCGTTCTGCGCGACCGGGCAGGGCGGGCTGACCCGCAACCTCTCGCGCGGCGAGATCGCCGCGCAGCTGCTCAAAATGAACCAGACTCTGCGCAACCAGACCGCCGATGGAGCGCCGAGTCGGATCAGCAACATCGTGTTCATGGGCATGGGGGAGCCGCTGGCCAACTACAACTCGGTGCTGGCCGCGATCCGCAGCTTCATCGCCCCGCCGCCGACCGGCTTTGGGATGAGCGCCCGCGGGATCACCGTTTCGACGGTGGGGCTGGTGCCGCAAATCCATCGCCTGGCCGGTGAGGGGCTGCCGGTGACGCTGGCAGTCTCGCTGCATGCGGCGACCGACGAGCTGCGCAACGAATTGGTGCCCATCAACACCCGCTGGCCGTTGCATGATGTTGTCGACGCAGCCTGGGAGTACGCCAAGACCACCAAACGGCGAGTCTCGATCGAGTACGCGATGATGCGCGACATCAACGATTCGGTCGACCAGGCGCGACGGCTGGCCGCGCTGCTGCGACGCCGGGGCGACTGGGGCTGGTTCCACGTCAACCTGATTCCGCTTAACCCCACTCCCGGCTCGAAATGGACGGCCTCGCGCAAGCGTGATGAGAAGGCGTTCATTGCCACCCTGACCGAGCAGGGAGTTCCGGTGACGCTGCGCGACACCCGGGGGCAGGAGATCGATGGCGCCTGCGGCCAGTTGGCGGCCAGCGAGTTGAGCGCGTCTCAGTAAGTGACTTTCAGCTTCGCCAACGGTGGGGTCGACTAGAATCCGACTCCGTACGAGTTAATCGAGCTAAGGAAACGCATGCATAGCGCTCTACAGTCAGTATTCGACATTGTTGTTGCCAGAAACCCAGGTGAAACTGAGTTCCATCAGGCAACCCGAGAGGTGCTGGAGAGCCTAGAGCCGGTGGTCGCAAAGAATCCCGACTACCTGAACGAGCACATGTTGGAGCGCATGTGCGAGCCCGAACGCCAGATCATCTTCCGGGTTCCCTGGGTTGACGACAAAGGCAAGGTGCACGTAAACCGCGGGTTCCGGGTTGAGTTCAACTCCGGGCTTGGCCCCTACAAGGGCGGGCTGCGCTTCCACCCCTCGGTATACCTGGGCATCATCAAGTTCCTGGGCTTCGAGCAGATCTTCAAGAACTCGCTGACCGGGCTGCCCATCGGCGGTGGCAAGGGCGGCTCCGACTTCGATCCCAAGGGCCGCTCCGATGCCGAGATCATGCGGTTCTGCCAGTCCTTCATGACCGAGCTGTACCGCTACCTTGGCGAATACACTGACGTGCCGGCCGGTGACATCGGTGTCGGCACCCGCGAAATCGGCTACCTGTTTGGCCAGTACAAGCGCATCACCAACCGCTACGAGTCCGGCGTGCTAACCGGCAAGGGCCTCGACTGGGGCGGCTCGCTGGTGCGCACCGAGGCCACCGGCTACGGCACGGTCTTCTTCGCTGACGCCATGCTGGCCACGCGGGGCGAATCGATGGAAGGCAAGCGCGTGCTGGTCTCCGGTTCGGGCAATGTCGCGATCTATGCCATCGAGAAGGCACAGCAGATGGGTGCGCACGTCGTCGGCTTCTCCGATTCCAGCGGCTACGTCGTGGACGAGGCCGGTGTTGATGTCGAACTGCTGAAGCAGATCAAGGAAGTCGAGCGGGGACGGGTCGCCGACTACGTTTCCCGTCGCTCTGGCGCCGAACTTGGCAAGAGCGGTTCCATCTGGGACGTACCGGCCGAGGTCGCGCTACCGTCGGCCACCCAGAACGAACTCGACGAGCAGCACGCCAAGGCGCTCATCGCCAACGGCGTACAGGTGGTAGCCGAAGGCGCCAACATGCCCACGACCCCCAAAGCAGTGGACATGCTGCAATCAGCCGGGGTGCTGTTCGGGCCTGGCAAGGCTGCCAACGCCGGTGGCGTGGCCACCTCTGCGCTTGAGATGCAGCAGAACGCCATGCGTGACGCCTGGACGTTCAAGTACACCGAAGAGCGGCTGCGCGCGATCATGGTCGGGATCCACGACCTGTCGCTGTCGACCGCCGAAGAATACGGTCAGCCCGGCAACTACGTGACTGGCGCAAACATTGCTGGCTTCCTCAAGGTGGCTGGCGCGATGGATGCCTTCGGCATCGTCTGAGCCGCTGCTCGCCTGACCCTAGTGGTGGGCACTGGTGCCACTTCTGCCAGCGCGTAGAATGGCCCGGTGCCCACCATTTCTGTTCTCGGCAGCACCGGCTCCATCGGTACCCAAACGCTGGAAGTGCTGCAACGCGCGCCAGTCGAGTTCACCGTCGTCGGACTCGCCGCTTCCGGGGGCAACTTGGAACTGCTGGCGCAACAAGTGGCCCAGTTTCGGCCGCAGACCGTTGCCCTGGCTGACGCCAGCCAGCGTGACCGGCTTGCCAAGTTGATCGGCGCTGATGTCGAACTACTGGTGGGCGACGAGGCAGCCACGAAACTGGCAGGCCGAACGGTCGACATAGTCCTTAATGCCATCACCGGTGCCGCCGGGCTACGCCCCACGCTGGCCTGCCTGGCGGCGGGCAACACCCTGGCGCTAGCCAACAAGGAGTCGCTGGTGATCGGCGGTCGGCTCGTGACCTCGGCTGCCCGGCCCGGGCAGATCGTTGCGGTCGATTCGGAGCATTCGGCGTTCGCCCAGGCGCTGCGCGGCGGCCGGGCCAGCGAAGTGCGCCGCCTCATTCTGACCGCCTCCGGGGGGCCGTTTCGGGGCAAGACCAGGGCTGAACTGGTCGACGTGACCCCGCAGCAGGCGATGGCCCACCCGACCTGGGACATGGGGCGGGTGATCACCATCAACTCGGCGACGCTGGTTAACAAGGGGCTGGAGCTGTTGGAGGCCCACCTGCTTTACGACGTTGCCTTGGATGCGATCACCGTCACCGTGCATCCGCAGTCCATCGTGCACTCGATGGTGGAGTTCTGCGACGGCTCGACCCTGGCGCAGGCATCGCCGCCGGACATGCGGCTGCCGATCGGCCTAGCGCTGACCTGGCCGGAGCGGATGCCGGACGTGGCCCAGCCATGCGACTGGAGCGCCCCCACCAGTTGGACCTTCGAGCCGCTGGACGAGGAAGCCTTCCCCGCAGTGGCGCTGGCGCGCCGGGCCGGGCAAGCCGCAGGTAGCGCGCCCGCGGTCTACAATGCAGCCAACGAGGCATGTGTCGACGCATTCTGTGCCGGCGAGATCGGCTTTCTCGACATCACCGACGTCATCGAGCGGTGCCTGACGGAGCACCTGGCAGGCGGGCACGTGCCGGACGAAGAATTGAGCTTGGCTGCGGTGCTCGCGGCCGATGAATGGGGGCGGCAGCGGGCCGCCGAGATCATTGGAGGCGGTTCATGCTGATGGTAGGGCTGGCGATTCTCTTTTTCGCCATGATCATGCTCTCGATCGCCCTGCACGAGATCGGGCACCTGGTGCCAGCCAAGATCTTCGGTGTGCGGGTCTCGCAGTATATGGTCGGGTTCGGCCGCACGCTGTGGTCCCGGCAGCGTGGCGAAACCGAATACGGTATCAAAATGATTCCACTGGGTGGCTACGTCCGGCTGATCGGGATGTACCCGCCTGAACGCCAGGCCACCAACAAGGGCTGGCTGGAGCGCTTCGCCGATCAGGCCCGCAGCTACGAGTACGAGGAGGTGCGGCCCGACGACCAGGGACGGCTGTTCTACGAAAAGCCCTGGTGGCAAAAGGTGATCGTGATGTTCGGCGGGATTGGCATGAATCTGTTGCTGGCCTTCCTCATTTTCCTCGGCATCCAGGTGTTTCACGGCTACTATCAGCCGTCGCTGCAGGTATCGGCCGTAAGCCAGTGCGTTATCCCGGCAGACCGAACCGAGGCCGGCTGCTTGGAGTCCGATCCGCCCACGCCAGCCCTGCAGGCAGGCATCAAACCAGGGGACGAGATCGTGTCCGCGAACGGCACCCAGGTCACCAGCTGGCAGCAAATGTCGGAGCTGATCCGGGCGAACGGCGATGGCGCCATGGCGATCCAGGTTCGGCGCGACGGCCAGCTGGTGGAGCTGGCCGAGGTGAACACCGTTCTGACCGGGGTGCCGGATAGACTCGATCCCACCACGACGGTGGAAGCCGGTTTCCTGGGGGTTTCGCCCAGCTATGAACTGATGCACGGCGGTCCAGTCGAGACGGTGGCCCAAATGTGGGACATGACCCGAATGTCGTTGGTGGCGCTAGTCAACTTCCCAGTTCGGGTCTACTACGTGCTGGCCGACATGGTGACCGGCGCGCCGCGAGACCCCAACAGCCCCATCTCGATCGTCGGGGCGAGCATCGTGGCCGGTGAGCTGGGTGCCGCCGAGGACATCGCGGTTGGCGACCGGGTGGCCACCTGGATGAGCCTGCTCGGCTCAGTGAACCTGTTTGTCGCGCTGCTGAACTTGGTACCGCTGCTGCCGCTGGACGGCGGCCATGTCGCCGGTGCCCTATGGGAGGCGTTGCGGCGCGCCGGGGCGCGGCTGCTCCGGCGAAAAGACCCAGGGCCGGTGGACACCGCGAAGATGCTGCCCGTGGCCTACATCGTTGGCGGCTTTCTGCTGCTCGGCGGCATAGTCCTGATCGTGGCCGACCTGATCAGCCCGGTATCGCTGCTGTGATCCGAGTAGGGTAACTGCTATGAGCGTCAACCTCGGAATGCCCGTCGCGCCACTTCCCACCCTGTCGGGTCGACGGCCAACTCGCCGGATCAAGGTGGGCGCTGTCGAGGTTGGCGGCGACGCGCCGATCAGCGTCCAGTCGATGACCACCACCAAGACCACCGACATCAACGCCACGCTGCAACAGATCGCCGAGCTGACCACAGCTGGGTGCGACATCGTGCGGGTGGCGGTGCCCAGCCAAGACGACGCCGACGCGCTGCCCATCATCGCGATGAAGTCGCAACTCCCGGTGATCGCCGACATTCACTTTCAGCCCAGGTATGTGTTCGCCGCCATCGACGCCGGTTGCGCCGGGGTGCGGGTAAACCCCGGCAATATCCGCAAATTCGACGACCAGGTCGCCGAGATCGCCAAGGCTGCCAGCGACGCCGGGGTGTCGCTGCGGATCGGCGTCAACGCAGGCTCGCTGGACAAGCGGCTGCTGGAAAAATATGGTTCGCCGACACCCGAGGCACTGGTCGAATCCGCGCTGTGGGAGGCGTCGCTATTCGAGGAAGTCGGCTTTGGCGACTTCAAGATCTCGGTGAAACACCACGATCCGGTGGTGATGATACGTGCCTACGAGCTGCTCAGCGAGAAGTGCGACTATCCGCTGCACCTCGGCGTCACCGAGGCCGGACCGGCGTTCCAAGGCACCATCAAGTCCTCGGTCGCCTTCGGCGCGCTGCTGAGCCGGGGCATCGGCGACACCATCCGGGTGTCGCTGTCCGCGCCGCCGGTCGAAGAGGTGAAGGTTGGCGTCAAGATCCTGGAGTCGCTCAACCTGCGGCCGCGTAAACTCGACATCGTTTCCTGCCCGTCATGCGGCCGGGCCCAGGTCGACGTCTATACGCTGGCCGAGCAGGTCACCAAGGGGCTGGAGGGCATGCAGGCCCCGCTGCGAGTAGCTGTAATGGGCTGCGTCGTCAACGGCCCCGGCGAGGCCAGAGAGGCCGATCTTGGGGTCGCCTCTGGCAATGGCAAGGGCAAGATCTTTGTTAAGGGCGAAGTCATCAAGACGGTTCCCGAGGCCGAGATAGTGCCGACCCTGCTCGCCGAAGCGGCCCGCATCGCCGCCGATATGGAAGCCGGTGGCGCGCCCGAAGTGTCGGTCTCGTAATGCCAGGCTCGGTTCGCGTGCTCGGCCCTGCTGATCGCACGAACTTAATGAATTGGCTCGGTCAACGACCGGTGGAGAACCTGTTTGCGGCCGCCAAGATCACCGCGCACGGCTTTGAACGCCGCCAAGTCGGCGTGGTGCACGGCTTCGAGCGAGACGGCGAGTTGCGGGCTGTCTGTTTGCAATCGGGCAGTATCTTCCTCAGCTCGCGCGATGCGGGCGCCATCGAAGCGTTCGCTATTGCTTTGGGGCGCCGCCGCCACGCTACCTCACTGTTTGGGACCGCGCCGGACACGCTGCGGCTCTACGAGAGCCTGGCGGCGCGCTGGCCCGACAGCTGGGCAAAGGTGAGCAACATCCGCGAGCGCCAGCCGTTGCTGCTGCTAGATCGGCTGCCGACGGTAGCGCACGATTCGCGGGTGCGAGTGCTGCGCCCAGGGGACTTCACCTCGTACCTGGAAGCCTGCGTGCACATGTACACCGAGGAGATCGGCAGCTCGCCGTATCGCTACGGCCCCGGCTACGAGTCGGTCGTCACCGCCCGACTGAAGCAACGCGAGGCCTACGGGATCGTCGAGAACGGCCGGGTCATCTTCAAAGCCGACCTGGGGTCTGGGGTGGGCGATCATGTGCAGGTACAGGGGGTGTGGGTGCATCCTGACTATCGCGGCCAGCGCCTGGCGGTGCCCGCGATGGCGGGGATGCTGCAGCAGGTGATGCAGACCCGTCGCCACGTCTCGCTATATGTCAACGACTTCAACATTGCCGCGATCCGCACCTACCAGCGGCTCGGCTTCCGTGCCGTCGGATCGCTGTCGACAGTGCATTACTAGCAGCGACCGCTAGGCTTGGCGCGTGGTACAAAAACTGTCGAACTTGTTTGTGCGGACGTTACGCGAAGACCCGGCCGATGCCGAAGTGCCCAGCCACCGCTGGCTGGTGCGCGCCGGATACATTCGCCGGGCGGCCCCTGGGGTCTACTCTTGGCTGCCGCTGGGGCTAGCGGTGATGCGGCAGATCGAAGCGGTGGTGCGCGAAGAGATGGCCGCCATCGGGGCGCAGGAGGTCCGGTTCCCGGCGCTACTGCCGAGGGAACCCTACGAGGCCACGAACCGGTGGCAGGACTACGGCCCAAATCTGTTTCGGCTGACCGACCGCAAGGGCGCAGACATGCTGCTCGGTCCCACGCACGAGGAGATGTTCACGCTGCTCGTGAAAGACCTCTACTCGTCCTACAAGGATCTGCCGCTGAGCTTGTACCAGATCCAAACCAAGTACCGTGACGAGGCCCGGCCGCGGGCAGGCCTGCTGCGCGGGCGCGAGTTCGTGATGAAGGACTCCTACTCGTTCGACGTCGACGACGCCGGTCTGGCCGCCAGCTATCAGGCCCATCGCCGGGCATACCAGCGGATCTTCGATCGGCTCGGGTTCGAGTACGTGATCGTCTCCGCGATGGCCGGGGCCATGGGTGGCTCGCATTCCGAGGAGTTCCTGGTGCTCGCCGAGACCGGCGAGGACACCTTCGTGCGATCGCCAGGCGGCTATGCGGCCAATGTCGAGGCGGTGCGGATCGCCGCGCCCGAGCCCATCGACTACCAGCAGGCCCCCGCCGCCCGAGTGATCGATACCCCCGACGTGCCGACCATCGACGCGCTGGTCGACCTGCTGAACGCCAGCTATCCCCGCGAGGATCGAGCCTGGCATGGGTCAGACACGCTGAAGAACGTCGCCTTCATGCTCGAACAACCCGACGGCACCCGGCAGCCACTGGTGGTCGGGGTGCCTGGCGACCGTGAGGTCGACGCCAAGCGGCTGGCTGCGGCCGTCGAACCGGCGGTGGCGAACCCGTTCACTGAGGCCGATTTTGCCGCACATCCCGAACTGGTGCGGGGCTACATCGGTCCCGTGCGGGACGGCGTGCCCGTCCTCGGGACTGAGTCGACCTCCAAGGTTCGCTATCTCGTGGACCCGCGAGTGGCCACCGGCACGTCCTGGGTGACTGGAGCCTGCATCGCCGACCGGCACGTGGTCGACCTAGTCGCGGGCCGCGATTTCCAGTCAGACGGGATTCTGGACGTGGCCGAGGTGCGCGCCGGCGATCCGGCGCCCGACGGCTCCGGTCCGCTGGAGTTGGCGCGCGGAATTGAGATGGGCCACATCTTCCAGCTGGGCCGCCACTACGCGGAGGCGCTCGGCCTAAAGGTGCTGGACGAGAACGGCAAACTCGTGACCGTCACCATGGGCTGCTACGGCTTTGGGGTTTCGCGGGCAGTTGCCGCTGTCGCCGAGGCCACCTGCGATGACAAGGGGCTGTCTTGGCCGATGTCGTTGGCGCCCTTCCAGGTGCACGTGGTGGTCGCGGGCAAGACCGACGAAATGCGTGCCGCCGCCGACCAGCTCGCCGCCGAACTGGAGCAGCGCGGCATGGACGTCCTGGTCGATGACCGCAAGGCCAGCCCCGGGGTGAAATTCGCAGACGCCGAGCTGTTAGGAATGCCGGTGATCCTCGTCGTCGGCCGCGGGCTAGCTGACGGGGTGGTCGAGGTGCGCCGTCGTAGCACCGGCGAGCGCAACAACGTGAGCCTCGATGAGGCAGTCGATGCCGTCGCCGAGTTGGTCGCTGCCGGCTAGTCCGTCGCCCAGCCGGGCCAGTAAGGCAGCCGGCCGCCGAGGCGCTGCACCGCCGCGACCGAGGCCACCATCGCCGCGATCCGTGGCTGTGGGTGCTGGTCATCGGCTGCGGCAATGCGGGCCTGCGCGTTGAGAAGTTGCTGCTCCAAGCTAGCCCAGCCAAGGCGAATCTCGCGGGCCGTGGTCATCGGCGTCGGCAGCTCGTAGGCGATTTCGCGATCCGGCAGCTCGGTTAGTTCGGCCAACCAGGTGTCGCGTTGCGCCAAGGCGGTGGCGAGCCTGGCGGTCCCGGCAGCGGCCAGCGGCTTGTCGTCTAGTCGGCCAAGCCCCACTTCCAGGCCGTGGATCAGGCTCCAGATTCGGGTTACGGCGACCTGTATCGCTTCGGGCAGTGAGAGCTTCGGCAGCGGCCCGGGAGCCGCCTGGCCGGGCACCGGCGGCAACTGGGGGTTGCTGGCGCTCAGCACGGCAGCAGCAATCGAAGCTAACAACAGCCGCTCGGCCTGCGAGGGGGCTTTCGCGGCCAAGCCGCGCAGTGTTTCACTGCTGGTTTTCGCCGCTGATTGCAGGCCGACGGAGCTGGTTGCGGCAGGCGGCTCGAATAGTTGCGGGCCGCCGGTCAGTGGATCGGCGGCGCATAACCGACTCAGCTGGGCGTCGCACTGATTCAGGGCGGCATCGCGCCAGGCTGGTGGCCCGGCTTCGGGGCTGATCTCGGCTTTGAATGCCGCCAGCGCCGCCGCGGCATCCCGCAGCAGCGGGGATTGCGGCACGGGTGTCGGCGAGTTCACCGGCTGCGGGGTGCCGCTGACGACGGGGCTGGAAGCACAGCCGCTTAGCAACCCGATCCCACCGACCAACAGACTCCGACGAGCAAACCGCATGTTCGAATTGTAGACGGCGCTAGAATGGTGGTTCACAACTTGTTTCGCACAACAGCATAGGAGGCCGCGATGAAGCCTGAAACACTCCGGAACGTCGTAGAGCCTGTCGTGATGGCGCACGATCTGGAACTTGATCGCATCGAGGTAACCCCGATTGGCAAGCGGCGGTTGCTACGCGTCATCGTGGACGGTGATGGCCCCGCAGGACGCGGCCCCTTGCTGGACGACCTGGCTCGGGTGTCGGCCGCGCTGTCGGCAGTGTTGGACGCCAGCGAAGCGGTCGGCAACGCCCCATACACCCTGGAGGTCACCACCCGAGGCGTCGATGCGCCGCTGCTAACCCCAGCCCACTACCGCCGCAACCGTGGTCGGCTGGTGAAGCTCAACCTGGCCGAGGAGGAGCTTACCGGGCGGATCCTAGGGGTCAGCGAAGACGGGGTGCAGCTCATGGTGAACGGTGCCGAACGAATCGTGGCTTTCATCGACATCACCAAGGCCGTGGTTCAGGTCGAGATGAATCGCCGCAAGGAGGACTAAGGGACATGGATATCGATTTGGCCGCGCTGCGAGCGATTGAACGCGACAAGGGGATCAGCTTCGAATACCTGATCCGAGCCCTCGAAGATGCCATGCTGAATGCCTACAACAAGACCGAGCATCCGCTGAAGGGGGTCAAAGTCGAGATCGACCGCAAGAGCGGCCAGGTAGCCGTGATGGCGCCAGAATTCGACGACAATGACGAGATCATTGGCTACTTTGATGACACCCCGTCTGACTTTGGGCGAGTGGCGGCTGCAACTGCCCGGCAGGTTATCCATCAGCGGCTGCGCGAGGCCGAGGATGAGCAAAAGTACGGCCACTTCGCGGGCCAAGAGGGCGACATCATTACCGGGGTGGTGCAAGCCGATCGGGATTCCCGCACTGTTCGGGTCGACTTGGGGTCGTTGGAGGCCATCATGCCGCTGGCCGAGCAGGTACCGGGGGAGCAGTACCCTCATGGCAAGCGGCTGAAGGTGTACGTGGTCAGTGTCCGGCGGGAGCTGCGCGGACCGCAGGTCGTGGTTTCGCGTACGCATCCAAACCTGGTTCGCAAGCTGTTCGAGCTGGAAGTACCAGAGATCGCGCAAGGCGTCGTCGAGATTAAAGAGGTAGCCCGCGAGGCCGGTCATCGCAGCAAGATCGCCGTGGTGAGCAATGTCGAGGGGGTTTCCGCGAAGGGTGCCTTCATCGGCCCAATGGGCCAGCGGGTGCGCTCAGTGACCAATGAGCTGGGGGAGGAGAAGATCGACATCGTCGACTACTCCGACGATCCGGCGACCTTCGTGACGGCGGCGCTATCGCCCGCCAAGGTCCAATCGGTGGTGGTCGTGGACGCGGTGGCCAAGGCGTGCCGCGCCGTGGTGCCGGACTATCAGCTATCGCTGGCGATCGGCCGGGAGGGCCAGAACGCCAGGCTCGCTGCCAGACTCACTGGCTGGCGGATCGATATTCGCCCCGACACCGCCAGCTAGTCCGGATGGTTGCAGCTGAGCCCAGCCATGCCGCCATGCCGCTACGCACCTGTGTCGGGTGCCGCAGACAGGACTGCCAGGCCGACCTGGTTAGGTTTGTGCGGCGCGGCTCGCGATTGGTTGTCGCCACAGTGCCCAGGTTGCCGGGCCGGGGAGCCTATCTGCACCCCAACCGGGATTGCGTGGTCAAGGCGCTTCGCGGCCGCTGCTTCCAGCGTCGGCTCGGCGTCGAGTTGCAGCCAGCAGAGCTGTTCGTACTGCTCGGTTGGCCCGAAGCTAGGGAACCGGGCTAAACTTGGCTGGTGCCCCGCGCAGGTCGCGTTGGGCGTTGTTGTTGGGCCTAGACAGTATTGGCCCCGATACCGGAAGGTGGGCTAGCGCTCATGACTACTCGATGAGTACCGCACGATGAGCAAGTCAACCAACTAGCTGGCCAGGGCGCGCGCTCCGGCCATGAAGGAGAGCAGTGGCCAAGCCTCGCGTCCATGAGATTGCAAAAGAGTTTGGGATCACCAGCAAAGAACTGCTGGCCCATCTCAACGATATTGGCGAATACGTCCGTGGTCCCTCCTCGACGCTGGAAGCCGGCACCGGCGGAAAAAAAGCCTGCTGCACGTAGCCCGCGGAAAGCCGCTGGGCCCCAAGCCACCCCGGGCGCTCCGAACCCACTCAGCGTAGGTACCACGCGCAGCAGCAGTAAGCCTGCTACGGCGGCTAAGCCGAAGCCAGGTGCTGGCCGCAAGCCAGCTTCGGCCGCGAAACCTGATGTGGTGCCGACGCCCAGTGCGCCGGTACCGACTGCGCCGAAGCAAGACAGCGAAGTCGAAACCGCTACTACTGAAGATGTGAAGGCTAGCGCCGTCGATGACGCCGCCCCCAAGCCCAGTGCCCCCAAGCCGGGAGCGCCGAAGCCGGGCGCGCCGAAACCGGGCGCTGGCCGAACCGCAGCCCCCAGGCCCAGTGCGCCGTCGCGTCGTTCGGGCACTCCTCGGCCGGGCAACAACCCGTTTGCCGTTTCGCAGGGAATGGGTGTGCAGCGCCGCGCCGAGGGCCGCGATGGTTCTCGCCGCGACGGTGGGTCCAGGCAAGGCGGCGGCGAGCGGATGCCGCGGCCAGGTGGCACCGGCGGTCTGCCCGGGATGCCACGCCCGAATCCCGCCATGATGCCTAAGCAGCAGTCCAACCAACTTGGCCAAAGCCCCAACCGGCAGGGTGGCCGTTCCGGCGGCCGCGGCCGCGGTGGCGGCGGCAACCGACCTGGCGGTGGCTTCGGCGGACCCCCGATGGGCGGTCCCGGCGGCGCCGGACGTCCCGGTTCGCGCGGCCGCGGCGGCGGCACCCAAGGTGCCTTTGGCCGCGGTGGCTCCGGCAAGCGCAATCGCAAGTCGAAGAAGCAGCGCAGACAAGAGTTTGACCAGATGGAAGCACCGTCGATTGGCGGTGTGCGCGTCCGTAAGGGCGGCGGCCAGAAGGTCCGGCTGCGCCGCGGCGCCTCGCTGACCGACCTGGCCGAGAAGATTGGCGTCGATTCGGCGTCGCTGGTGCAGGTGCTGTTCCACCTTGGTGAGATGGTCACCGCTACGCAGTCGGTGTCCGACGACACGCTGGAGCTGTTGGGTGCCGAGCTGGAATACCAGATCGAGGTGGTATCGCCTGAGGACGAGGATCGCGAGCTGCTGGAGAGCTTCGACATCGAGTTCGGTGAGGACGAGGGCGACGACGAGGATCTGTCGGCCCGACCGCCGGTCGTGACCGTCATGGGCCACGTCGATCATGGCAAGACGAAGCTGTTGGACGCGCTGCGAGACACCAATGTGGTGGCGCGGGAGGCTGGTGGCATCACCCAGGCCATTGGCGCCTACCAGGTGGAGACCGAGGTGGAGGACGTCAAGCGCGCCATCACCTTCATCGATACGCCGGGTCACGAGGCCTTCACCGCCATGCGTGCTCGCGGCGCCAAGTCCACCGATATCGCCGTCCTGGTGGTGGCCGCAGATGACGGCGTGATGCCGCAGACCATTGAGGCGCTCAACCACGCCAAGGCGGCCGAGGTGCCGATCGTGGTGGCCGTGAACAAGGTCGACCGGGCCGAGGCGGATCCGCAACGGGTGCGCGGCGAGCTAATGGAATATGGGCTTGTGCCGGAGGAATACGGCGGCGAGACCCAATTCGTCGATGTGTCGGCGTTGCAGCGTCAGGGCATGGACGAGCTGCTGGAGGCCATCGTGCTGACGGCTGACGCGGAACTTGATTTGCGGGCGAACCCCGACATGTCTGCCCAAGGTGTAGCCATTGAGGCGCACCTGGACAAGGGGCGCGGGCCGGTTGCGACGGTGCTGGTGCATCGCGGGACGCTGCGCATCGGCGACTCGATCGTCGCTGGTTCGGCCCACGGCCGGGTGCGGGCGCTTATCAATGACTCGGGCGAGAACATCGAGCAGGCCGAGCCCTCGACTCCGGTGCAGGTGCTGGGGTTGACCTCGGTTCCGGGTGCTGGCGACAACTTCCTGGTGGTCGAGGACGACCGGGTGGCTCGCCAGATCGCCGACAAGCGGGAGGCCCGGATGCGGGCTGCCCAGCAGGCCCTGGGTGCCCGGCGCAAGACGCTGGATCAGCTGTTCGAACAGTTGGAGAAGGGCGAGACCCAGGAACTGCTGCTGATCCTCAAGGGCGACGGTGCTGGCTCGGTCGAGGCCCTGGAGGACTCGCTGAGCAAGATCGAGGTAGACGACGAGGTGTCGCTGCGGGTCATCGACCGGGGGGTTGGTGCCATCACCGAAACCAACGTGTCGCTGGCTGCCGCGTCCAAGGCCGTCATCATCGGCTTCAACGTGCGGCCGACCCCGCACGCCAGCCAGCTGGCCGACCAGGAGAATGTCGACATCCGCTACTACTCGGTGATCTACAAGGCCATCGAGGAGATCGAGGCCGCCCTGAAGGGCATGCTCAAGCCGGTCTACGCCGAGCAGACGCGGGGCCAGGCGGAGATCCGCGAGATCTTCCGCAGCTCCAAGTTCGGCAACATCGCTGGCTGCATGGTCATCGACGGCTCGATCCGTCGCAACCAGAAGGCGCGGCTGCTGCGCGACGGCGTGGTTATCTCCGAGACCTCAATCGCGTCGCTGCGGCGCGAGAAGGACGACGTCACCGAGGTGCGCGACGGTTACGAGTGCGGTCTGACCCTCGCGAACTACGGCGACATCAAGATCGGCGACATCATCGAGACCTACGAGATGGTCGAAACCGAGCGAAGCTAGGAGATCCCATGTCGAATCCTCGCAACGCCAGGCTGGCGGATCAGATCAAGGTCATCCTGGCCTCGACGCTGGAGCATCGGGTCAAGGATCCGCGGTTGGGTTTCGTCACCATCACCGACGTGCGCCTGACTGGCGACAACCGCGACGCCAGCGTGTTCTACACGGTGCTCGGCGGCGACGAGGAGCGGGCTGCCTCGGCTGCGGCGCTGGCCTCGGCTACCGGCATGTTGCGCTCCGCGGTGGGGGCGCAACTGTCCCTGCGGCACACGCCGTCGCTGACGTTCGTGCTGGACGCCACCCTGGAGGCGGCCAAGGGGATCGAAGAGCTGCTGGCCCAGGCCCAGCAAAGCGACGCTGCCGTGGCTGCCCAAGCTGCCGATAAACCCTATGCCGGGCAGCCCGATCCCTACCGCAAGCCCACCGAATGACGGCTGAATCCGGCATCCTGGTCGTCGACAAGCCCGAGGGCTTGACCTCCCATCAGGTAGTGGGGCGCGCCCGGCGGGCCTTGGGCACCCGCAAGATCGGCCACGCCGGCACACTCGACCCGATGGCCACCGGGGTCTTGGTGCT
Organism: Arachnia propionica; assembly: GCA_002748325.1. GTDB lineage: Bacteria > Actinomycetota > Actinomycetes > Propionibacteriales > Propionibacteriaceae > Arachnia > Arachnia propionica_A. The sequence continues at coordinate 21,861 of PDSD01000020.1, forward strand.
TGGCGTGAATCGCGGTACCAGGCTGCTCGGGCATCTCGCACTCAGCGACAAGCGCTACCTGGCCACCATTCGGCTCGGCCAAAGCTCCACCACCGACGACGCGGAGGGCGAGCTGACCCCGGTGGCCGACGCGTCGCAACTGACCTTGGCGCAACTCGATGCCGCAGCCTCATCGCTGCGCGGCAGCATCAGCCAGGTGCCCAGCACTTACTCGGCGATCAAGGTCGCGGGCCGCCGCGCCTACGACCTGGCCCGCCGCGGCGAGGCCCCAAAGCTTGCCGCGAGGCAGGTCGAGGTGAGCCTGCTCGATTTCGCATCGCCGCGGCCGCATGACGGGCTGCTGGATGTCGACGCGGTGATCGAGTGTTCTTCGGGCACCTACGTGCGGGCGATCGCGCGTGACCTGGGGGAGTTGCTGGGAACCGGCGGCCATCTGACCCGGCTGCGCCGCGAACGGGTCGGCCAGTTCAGCCTGGCCGATGCCGTGGAGCTCGACGAGGGGGCCACCATGCTGAGTCTCGCCCAGGCCGCGCGCCGCAGTTTTGCCTGCCTGGAGGTCAGCGACGAGATCGCCGCCCAGATTCGGGTTGGCAGGCCGCTATCGCTGTCGGTACCTGCCGCGCCAACCGGCATGATCTCCCCGGCGGGCGAGCTGCTCGCCCTGTATCAACCCAGCGCGACCGGCGCGACGCCGATGGCCGTCTTAGTAGGAGGCGAACCAGCATGAACACGGTAGTCATCGGCAACTTCGATGGGGTACACACTGGCCATCAGGCGCTGCTGGCCGAGGCAGCCAAGAACCAGCGGTTGGTGGTGCTGACCTTCTGGCCCCATCCAGTATCGGTGCTTCGCCCCGGATCCGAACCGCAGCTGCTGACCGACCTGGACACCCGCATCGACATGCTGCGGCAAGCCGGTGCCGACGAGGTTCGGGTGGTGCATTTCGACGAACGCATCGCGCAGCTATCGCCGCAGGAGTTCATCGAGCGGTTCGTGCTGCCGCTGGCACCTGACCGGGTGTTGGTGGGGGAGAACTTCCGGTTCGGCCGCCAGGCTGTTGGCAACGTCGATACGCTGCGGCAGCTCGGCGAAGACCGCTTCGAGGTGGTGGGGCTGTCACTGGCCATGCTCGACGACGTGGTTACGTGCTCGACGCTCATCCGCAAGGCCCTGGCCGATGGCGACGTGGCGCTGGCAGCGCAGCACCTTGGTCGGCCGTTTTGTTGCTGCGGTGTGGTCGAGATGGGCGATCAGCGGGGACGGGGCCTGGGGTTTCCGACCGCCAACCTGTCGGTCCCGCCAGGCCTGGCGATGCCCGCCGATGGGGTCTACGCCGGTTGGGTGCGCCACAACGGGCGCGACTATCCGGCGGCGATCTCGGTGGGCACCAACCCCACCTTCGATGGCTTGGATCGCCGGGTCGAGAGCTACGTGCTCGATGAGACCGACCTAACCTGGTACGGCGACCGCATCCATGTCGGCTTCGTGGCCCGCCTGCGTGGTCAGCTGCGGTTCGGCGCTGTGGCCGAACTGATCGAACAGATGCACTTCGACGTCGCAGCAGCTCGCTCCGCGTTGGGGATTGCCAACAACAAGTGATAACATCATCAGGTTGCCGTTAGATCGGCCACGGATCACCAAGAGCTCCGACAGCAACCGCGACTGGAGCGCCGTGCAGCGAATCGGAAGGACCTGGAATGGACGCTGCAGAGAAGACCAAGATCATCGAAGAGTACGCGATCAAGCCGGGCGATACCGGTTCGCCAGACGTGCAGATCGCGTTGCTGACCAAGCGGATCTCGCACCTGACCGAGCACCTCAAGGAGCACAAGGGCGACCATCACAGCCGCCGTGGCCTGATGCTCATGGTCGGCCAGCGTCGTCGGCTGCTCAACTACGTCGCTAAGCGCGACGTTGAGCACTACCGCGAGCTGATCGCTCGACTCGGTCTGCGCCGCTAACTGCTCGCATATCGTCGTTCCCGACTGCGTGTCGGTCGGGCTTGGCTGTCGCGGCCGAATAGACTGGTCGCGACAACAAAATAATTAACTAGACGCCACTCAAGCGGTACCTCATCTGGTCCTCGGTAGTGATTCTCGGGAGTTTTGCCCGCGGATCTCGATCGAAGACCGGTGAGCAAGAGGGCTTACCTGGACCGATTTCGGGCGGCGTCGCAACCGAAAGGAATCTTTCGTGTCCGAATTAGGTCTTGAATACTCCGAGGTAGTCATTGACAATGGCGCCTATGGCAAGCACACCGTCCGGTTTGAGGCGGGGCGACTGGCCCAGCAGGCCGACGGCTCGGCCGTTTGCTACCTCGACGGCGACACCATGTTGCTGTCCGCCACCACTGCGCAGAAGACGCCGCGCGATGCCATCGACTTCTTCCCGCTGACTGTCGACATCGAGGAGCGCATGTACGCCGCGGGCCGCATCCCGGGCTCGTTCTTCCGCCGCGAAGGTCGCCCCGGCGAGGGCGCCATCCTGGCCGCCCGGCTGATCGACCGCCCGCTGCGCCCGGCTTTCGTCAAGGGACTGCGCAACGAGGTGCAGGTCATTGTTAACGTAATGGCGCTCAACCCGAACGTGCTCTACGACGTGGTGGCCATCAACGCGGCATCCATGTCCACCACCCTGGCGGGGCTGCCGTTCTCCGGACCGATCGGCGGCGTCCGCGTCGCCCTGATCGACGACGCCTGGGTCTGCTTCCCGACGGTGGAGCAAGTCAAGCAGTCGACCTTCCAGATGGTCGTGGCTGGCCGCGTGCTCGCCGACGGCGACGTCGCCATCATGATGGTGGAAGCCGGTGGCACCGAGAGCACCTGGGAGCTGGTGCGCGGCGGCAAGACTGCGCCGACCGAAGAGATCGTCGGCGAGGGCCTAGAGGCCGCCAAGCCGTTCATCAAGGCACTGTGCGACGCGCAGTCCGAGCTGGCCGCCAAGATGCCGCGCGAAACCTACGATTTCCCAGTCTTCCGCGACTACGAGGACGACGTCTACGCCGCTGTCGAGGAGCTGGCAAGCCAGCGCATCGCCGAGGCCATGACGATTGCTGGCAAGCAGGAACGTGACGACGCCACCCACGAGATTCGCCAAGACGTGCAGGAGCAGTTGGCAGAGCGCTTCGAGGGCCGCGAAAACGAGATCAGTGGTGCGCTGAAGGCGTTGACCAAGAAGATCGTTCGCCACCGGACGCTGACTGAGGGCGTTCGCATCGACGGTCGCGGGCCTCGCGACATTCGTACCCTGTCGGCCGAGGTCGCCGTCGTGCCCCGAGTGCACGGGTCGGCGCTGTTCCAGCGTGGCGAAACCCAGATCATGGGCGTCTCCACGCTCAACATGCTCGACATGGAGCAAAAGATCGACACCCTGGCGCCCGAGTCGGTTAAGCGTTACATGCACAACTACAACTTCCCGCCGTTCTCCACCGGCGAGACCGGCCGCGTTGGTTCGCCGAAGCGGCGCGAGGTCGGCCACGGTGCGTTGGCCGAGCGGGCGCTGATCCCGGTGTTGCCGACCCGGGAGGAGTTCCCTTACGCGATCCGGCAGGTCTCGGAGGCCCTGGGCTCCAACGGTTCCACCTCGATGGGCTCGGTGTGCGCCTCCAGCCTGTCGCTGCTGAACGCTGGCGTGCCGCTGAAGGCCACGGTGGCTGGTATCGCCATGGGTCTGATGAGCGAGGAAATCGACGGCGAGACAAGCTATGTCGCGCTGACCGACATCCTGGGCGCGGAAGATGCGCTGGGCGACATGGACTTCAAGGTCGCTGGTACCCGCGACTTCGTGACCGCGCTGCAGCTCGACACCAAGCTGAACGGCATCCCGGCCAGCGAACTGCAAAAGGCGCTGCTGCAGGCCCGCGACGCCCGCCACACGCTGCTGGATGTCATGGGTGAGGCCATCGACGCCCCGGATGAGATGAGCCAGTACGCGCCGCGGATTATTTCGCTGCGGATCCCGGTCGACAAGATCGGCGAGGTGATTGGGCCGAAGGGCAAGATCATCAACCAGATCCAGGAAGACACCGGCGCGAACATTGCCATTGAAGACGACGGCACGATCTACGTCGGCGCCGACCAGGGTGATGCGGCGGAAGCCGCGGTGGCGGCCATCAACGCGATCGCCAACCCGCACCTGCCCGAGAAGGGCGAGCGTTACCTGGGTACCGTGGTCAAGACCACGTCCTTCGGTGCCTTCGTGTCGCTGCTGCCTGGCAAGGACGGGCTGCTCCACATCTCGAAGCTGCGCGCGCTCAATGAGGGCAAGCGGGTCGAAGATGTAGAAGACGTGGTCAGCGTCGGGCAGAAGCTGCAGGTCGAGATCGCCGAGATCGACGACCGGGGCAAGCTTTCGCTGATCCCCGTTGTCGAGGAAGACGGCGACGAGGACTCCGAGTAATTCCAAGCAAAACTAGCGGGGGCGAGGCGGCTATGAGGGCGTCTCGCCCCCGCTTTCTGCTTCACTAGTTGCTTAGTCACTGAATCAGGAGCGAAACATGAGTGACATCAGGGTTGGGATTTTTGGCTCGAACGGCAAGATGGGCGTCGAAGTGGTTCGGGCGGTGAACCGGGCCGAGGGCATGACTGCTGTCGCCGGAGTCGACCTGGGCGATCCGCTGGAATCGGTGGGGCGCGCCCAGGTGGTGGTTGATTTCACCACGCCGGAAGCGGTGATGGATCACATCGAGTGGTGCCTTAGCCGCGGCATCCACATGGTGATTGGTACCACCGGCTTTACCCCGGAGCGGCTGGCTCGGGTGCGTGAGCTGTGCGCTGCGAACCCTGGCGTCGGCGTACTGATCGCGCCGAACTTTTCGATCGGGGCCGTGCTGATGATGCGGTTCGCCGAGGCCGCGGCGCGCTTCTACGCCAGTGCCGAGGTAGTGGAACTGCACCATCCGGGCAAGCTTGATGCCCCGTCGGGAACCGCCAGGCTTACCGCCGAACGGATCGCTAAAGGCCGGGAGCTAGCGGAGCTGGGGCCGGTGCCGGACGCCACTGTGGCCGATGACGGGGCCCGCGGGGCCGTCGTCGACGGGATCCACATCCATGCGGTCCGGCTGCAGGGGCTGGTGGCCCACCAGCAAGTACTGTTCGGAGCCGAGGGGGAGACGCTGACGCTGCAGCACGACTCCTATGATCGCGCCTGCTTCATGCCCGGCGTGCTGGCCGGGATTCGCCACGTAATGGCAGCCCCTGGGCTCACCATCGGCATCGAGGAACTGTTACAGCTCTAGGGCAGCTAATCGGCGATCCGGGTGTGCATCCGGATCAGCTTTAGCACCACTTTGCCATCGGCCGAGCCCAGTTCTTGGTGCGCGCCGTCAGCCCCCCAACCCGCGGTGGCAAGGAAGCGGCGGAACTCGTCGGCGTCTGCTGGCAGCCAAATCACGGCCACCTCGAAGCCGTCGGCGGCGATCACCCCATCGGTCGGCCCGCTGTCAGGGTCACCGGCTGGCCCAGTAGCCGTGAAACCAACCACCTCATCGCCCGCTAACGCCACCAACACCCGGCAGGTGGCTAGCGGGGGAGCCGCAATGGCCTGCTGCCAAGCCGAAACCGCTTCGGCCTGATCGGTCTCGGCCAGCGCCCGTGCCAACTCGGGATGCAGCGACCACTGGCGGCGTTGCAACTCCACCAGGCTCGCCGCCTCGTTCGGCAATGCGAGCCTAACCCGGTTGAGACTAGACATTGTGCTTCCTTGAAATCGCAGTGACCAAACCCAGCCTAGCCGCCCGGCAAGTAGCGCGGCGGATGCTGCTGATGGAATAGGGCCAAGCGTGTCATTCCGGCTAGGCTGGGCCTGTGAGCGAACTGAAACCACCACCGGCCCTGGCTGACGGCACGCTGCGGGTAATCCCGCTGGGTGGCCTCGGCGACGTGGGGCGCAACATGACCAGCTTCGAACTGGACGGCGAACTGGCGCTAGTGGATTGTGGCGTGCTGTTCCCTGAGGAACACCATCCTGGCGTCGACCTGATCCTGCCGGCGTTGGGCAGCGTGATCGAGCGCATCGACGACGTGGTGGCGCTGGTGCTCACCCACGGCCACGAAGACCACATCGGTGCGGTGCCGTTTTTGCTACGGCACCGGCCGGACATCCCGATCTACGGTTCCAAGCTGACCTGTGCGTTCGTGGAAAACAAGCTCAAGGAACACCGGATTCGCGGCGCCAAAATCAACGTGGTGCGCGAGGGCGACAAAGTAAAGCAAGGAAATTTCGCCTTCGAGTTCATGCCGGTAAACCATTCCATCCCCGACGCGATGGCGGTCGCCATTCATACCGCTGCCGGAACCGTGCTGCACACCGGCGACTTCAAGATGGACCAGCTACCGCTGGACGGTCGGATCACCGATCTGCGGGCCTTCGCCCGGCTAGGCGAGGCTGGGGTCGACTTGTTCATGACCGACTCCACCAACGCGGTAGAGCCTGGCTTCACCACCCCGGAACGCGACCTGGAACCGGCGTTGGAGCGGGTGTTCGAGACCGCCGACGGCAAGATCGTGGTGACCTGCTTCGCCAGCCACGTACACCGGGTGCAACAGATCCTGGATCTGGCAGTCAAGCACGACCGCAAGGTCGTCTATGTCGGCCGCTCCATGGTGCGCAACATGTCGGTGGCGCGGGATCTGGGCTACCTGCACGTGCCCGCCGACACCCTGATTCAGTTGTCCGAGTTGGACCGCTACCCCGATGACCGGGTCGTGGTGGTCTCCACGGGTTCCCAGGGCGAGCCGATGGCGGCACTAAGCCGGATGGCCAACCGATCCCATCGAGATGTTGAGGTCGGGCCCAGCGACGTGGTGCTGCTGGCTAGTTCGATGATCCCGGGCAACGAGAACTCGGTCTATCGGCTCATCAACGGGCTGGTTAAGCTGGGCGTCAAGGTCGTGCACCAAGGAAACGCGCTGGTGCACGTCTCAGGGCATGCCTCGGCGGGGGAGTTGTTGTACTGCTACAACATCGTCAAGCCGAAGAACGTCATGCCGATCCACGGCGAAATCCGGCACCTAGTGGCCAACGGCACCCTGGCCGTCGAAACCGGGGTACCGGCCCGCAACGTGGCGATCTGCGAGGACGGCGACGTGGTCGACCTACACGATGGTCTGGCCAAGAAGGTTGGCCGGATCGACGCGAGCTACATCTTTGTCGACGGCAGCACCGTCGGCGACCTGAGCGAGTCGCTTAACGACCGGCTGGTGCTCGGGGAGGAGGGCTTCGTCTCCGTCATCAGCGTGGTGAGCGTTCACTCCAAGACGATTGTTTCCGGGCCGGAGATTCACGCCCGCGGGCTGGCCGAGGAGGACTCGGTCTTCGACGAAGTGCGAGAACAGGTCGCCCAGGCGCTGGCCGAAGGGCTGCGCGACGGGGTGGACGATCAGCGTCGGCTGCAGCAGATCTGCCGCCGGGTGCTGGGGCAGTGGGTGGCCAGGAAGCTGCGCCGACGCCCCATGATCGTGCCCGTGGTGGTGACCACCTAGCCCTCCTGTGATGCAGATTCGAAAAAGCGGTACCGGCGACTCACACGCCAAGCTAATCCTGTTCGGCGAACACGTAGTTGTCTACGGGGAACCCGCCATTGCCGTCCCGCTGCCCGGGCTGACGGTAACGGCCACCGCCACGCCCACCGCCGGGCCGGTACGACTCGAGTCAGATCTTCCCCTCACCGAGACAGAGATCGCTGCGCCCAGGCAAGCCATCCGCGCCATCCTTGCCTTGCTGCGGTTGCCCGATGCCGGGGTGCGGGTGCGCATCGCCAGTTCGGTGCCGCCCGGCCGTGGCCTGGGCTCCAGTGCGGCCACGGCCGGGGCAATCGTGGCTGCGATCGCCGACCTGTACGGTCGCAACCTCGCAAGTGACAAGCTCTACGAGCTGGTGCAGGCTGCCGAGCGGGTCGCTCATGGCGCCCCCAGCGGTCTGGATGCCCGTGCTACTTCAGCTGCGGGTCCGATCTGGTTTCAGCGTGGCCGCGCCGAAGCCATTGAGTTAGCGTCCCCGCTGCACCTGGTCGTTGCTGATACCGGCATGCCTGGCAGCACTCGGCAGGCCGTCGCGGAGGTGGCCCAGTTGCACCGTGACCAGCCCAACCTGGCCAAGCGCCTCACCGCCGAGCTGGGGGCACTGACCGAGACGGCGCGGGATGCGTTGCGCCGAGGCGACACCGCTCTGGTTGGTCGGTTCATGAGCCGGGCACAGCGGTTGCTGACCCAATTGGGAGTGAGCAGCCCGAAGATTGAACACCTGGTGGCGTCCGCCCGCGAACACGGAGCGCTGGGGGCCAAACTCAGCGGCGGCGGCCAGGGCGGTTGCATCGTCGCCTTGGCCAAAGACGCCAAGCGGGGCGCGCTGCTGCGGCGGGCGTTGTTGGCTGCTGGTGCCGCTGACGCTTGGAGCGTCAAGGTCGGTAAGCTGTGACCGGTATGAGCAAGCAAGCTGTGGCCGTGGCCCACCCCAACATCGCGCTGATCAAGTACTGGGGCAAGCGCGATGAGCAGCTCATCCTGCCCGTCAACTCAAGCCTGTCGATGACGCTCGACATCTTCCCGACCACCACCACTGTGACGTTGCCGCCAGGTTTGGCTGCAGACCAGATCGAGCTGAACGGCCAGCAGGCAGAAGGCGTGGCCGCCGACCGGGTGGTCGCCTTCTTGGAGCTGGTGCGCGGCCTGGCCGGACGAACCGAATACGCCCGGGTGAGCAGCACCAACACCGTCCCGACCGGGGCCGGGCTGGCGTCCTCGGCTGCCGGGTTCGCTGCCCTGGCCGCAGCCGCCGCCGAGGTCTACGGGCTAGAACTAGACAGCCGCGCCCTGAGCCGATTGGCGCGTCGCGGCTCCGGCTCCGCCAGCCGATCAGTGCTAGGTGGCTTCGTGCAATGGAATGCCGGGGAAGACGACGAGTCCTCCTACGCCGAGGCCGTGGCCTGGGACGGACTCGATGCCGCAATGGTCGTCGGCATCATCGACGCCGGTCCCAAGGCAATCTCCAGCCGGGAGGCGATGAGCCGCACGGTCGCCACTTCGCCGTTCTACCGTGGCTGGCATCAGGCATGCGATGAGGATCTGGCCGCGATGCGGGCCGCAATAGCGGCAGTCGACCTGCCCCTGGTAGGCGAGATCGCGGAACGCAATGCGCTGCGGATGCACGCCACCATGCTTGGGGCCGTGCCGCCGGTGCGATACCTAACCGCTGGCACCATGAGCGTGCTGGACCTGGTGGCCGACCTTCGTCGCCAAGGCGTCGGCGCCTGGGCAACCATGGACGCCGGGCCCAATGTCAAGGTGATCTGCGCCGCTGCCGACGCCGAAACCGTGGCCGCTGCGATGACCGCAAGCGGGCACGTGGCCCAGACCCTGGCGGCACGCCCCGGCCCGGGGGTCAGCCTGACGAAGGCGGACACCGCCTCGTGAGCCAGCCTGTGATCCAGACGAAAGCGCCCGGCAAACTGTTCATCGCGGGCGAATATGCCGTGGTTGAGCCAGGGCAGCTGGCCGTCGTCGTGGCGGTCGACTCCTACATCACGGTCACGCTGCGCCCAGCCGCCGACTACGGCACGCTCTCCTCGGCCCACCATGAGCCGCCGGCTACCTGGTGGCGGCAGCCCGAAACGAACGCGCTTAACAGCAGCGAACCGATCTCCCGCCACGTCCGGGCCGCAATCGAGACCAGCGAACGACTGGCCGTCGAGTTGGGACGCGATCTCGACTACTACGACCTGGCCACCAGCAGCGAGCTGGTGACCGACGACGGCCGCAAACTCGGCCTCGGTTCCAGTGCTGCCGTCAGCGTCGCGGTCACTCGCGCGCTCAATCAGTACTACGAACTAGGCCTGGATGAGCTGGGCATCTTCAAACTCGCCTTGCTCGCCGGAGCCACCGTCAATCCGCGCGCCTCTGGCGGCGACCTGGCTGCAGCCGTGTTTGGTGGCTGGCTTGCCTACGCCGCCCCCGACCGCGACGAACTGGCTAGGCAAATGCAGACCACGCCGCTGGCTGAGTTGCTCGCCGCCGACTGGCCCGGCCTCAGCCTGCGGCACTTGCCGCCACCGGCTGGCTTGGAGCTAGCGGTCGGCTGGACCGGCCGCCCCGCCGCAACCGAGCGTATGGTAGGCCAACTGCGCGGCGCCTGGCGCGACAGTGACGACTACGCCGCCTTCCTTAGCGATAGCCAGCGATGCGTCGAGGAACTCGTGGCTGGGCTGGCGGCACAGCAGCCAACCCTGGTCATGGCCGCGATCAGCGCATGCCGGGAGTTGCTGCGGCGGCTAGCCGAGCAGGCCGCCATCAATATCGAAACCCGCGCCTTGGCACAGCTATGTTCGGACGCGGAAGCCGTCGGTGCTGCGGCCAAGTCTTCGGGCGCAGGCGGCGGCGACTGTGGTATTGCGCTGATGCCATCCGGGGTTTCGGTGGCCTACCTGCAGGCACAGTGGCGACAGCACGGCATTCGGCCGTTGGCTCTCAAAGTGCCGCAACCGGAAGGAAACGTGGATGTCCGCTAGCCGCAAAGACGATCACATTCGGTTTGCCGTCCAACAGCAGCAAAGCCCACGCGAAAACGCATTTGATCAGGTCCGGTTCGTGCACCGGGCGCTGTCTGGACTAAACCGGGCCGCGGTAGATCCGAGCGTCACCATCGCCGGGGCCACCTGGGATTTCCCGTTCTTCCTAAACGGCATGACCGGCGGCAGTGAGCGTGGCGGCGAAATCAATCGGCAACTCGCGATCGCTGCCCGGCAAACCGGGCTGGCCATGGCCACTGGTTCCATGAGTTCTTGGTTCAAAGAGCCGTCGCAGGCAGCCACCTATGAGGTGGTGCGCCAAGAGCATCCGCAAGGCTTCGTAATGGCCAACGTCAGCCCGGAAGCCACCGATCAGCAGGCGTTGGCCGCAGTTGAGTTGCTAGCCGCCGACGCACTGCAGATCCACCTAAACTCCGCCCAGGAGACGGTGATGCCCGAGGGTGACCGCTTCTTTGGCCACTGGCCCGAACGCATTGCGGATCTGCTGCGGGTCGTGCCAGTGCCCGTCATTGTCAAGGAGGTTGGGTTTGGCATCAGCCGGGAGACGGTGCGGGAACTTCTTGGCCTTGGGGTCAGCATCGTCGATGTGAGCGGTCGTGGTGGCACTGACTTTGCCCGCATTGAAAACGAGCGACGTACCGGCTCCGACATGTCCTATCTCAGCGGCTGGGGGCAGTCGACCCCGGCTTGCCTGCTCGACGTTGCCCCGATTGCCGCGAAGGCCGGAATGACACTGCTGGCTTCTGGGGGTGTTCGGCACCCGTTGGATGTTGTGCGGGCGCTGAGCCTCGGGGCAACCGCGGTGGGGGTCTCCGGTGTCTTTCTGGAGGTGCTGGTGGAGCATGGTGTCGACGAACTGGTGCGCACTATCCGCAGTTGGCAGGGGGAAATCGTCGCGCTCATGGCGCTGCTGGGGGCCAGCAGCGTGGCTGACCTCGTCAAGTGCCCGGTGTTAGTTACCGGCTCATTGGAAGAATTCTGTCGGCTGCGCAACATCGATGCGGCCAGCTTCGCCAACCGTTTCGCGCCCCGGGTGCGCCACAATGGCTGAACCTGGCGAAATCACTAGGAGGATCAAGTGACAACCACATCGCAGGCAGCGGCAGTACCAATGCAGTGGGTGGGGCCGATGCGGATCAGCGGTGACGTGGTAGCCGAGGAAATATCGGTCCCATTAGCCACCTATGAGACGCCACTGTGGCCGTCGGTGCGGCGGGGTGCCAAGGTGTCCAGACACTGCGAGCGAGGCATTCAGGCCACTGTTGTTGACGACCGGATGACGCGATCGATCCTGCTTGAGGCCGTAGACGCCTCGGCGGCCTTGGCTGCGGTGCGGCAGCTGCAGGCAGGTATGGCCGGGTTGCAGGCCGTGGTTTCGCAAAGCAGTAACTATGCCAGGCTGATCGATCTAAACACCCAGATCGCGGGCAACCTGCTGTTCGTGCGCTTCGAATTCACCACCGGAGACGCCTCCGGGCACAACATGGTGACGCTGGCCGCCGACAAGCTCATCGAGCACGTGCTGCGCACCGTCCCAGGGGTGGCCTACGGCTCAATCTCTGGCAACTACTGCACTGACAAGAAGGCCACGGCCATAAACGGCATTCTCGGGCGCGGCAAGAACGTCGTCACCGAGATACTGATTCCCGAACAGGTGGTACAACGGCTGCTGCATACCACTGCCGCGAAGGTCGTCGAGCTGAATGTTCGCAAGAACCTGATCGGTACGATGCTGGCTGGCGGGTTGCGTTCAGCCAACGCGCACTACGCGAACATGTTACTGGCCTTCTACCTCGCCACCGGCCAGGACGCGGCCAACATCGTAGAGGGCTCCCAGGGCGTCACCCACGCCGAGGACCGCGACGGCGACCTGTATTTTTCTTGCACCCTGCCCAACCTGATCGTCGGCACGGTCGGCAACGGCAAGGGCTTGGACTTCGTCACCGAGAATCTGGAACGGCTGGGCTGCCGGGAGCAACGCGAGCCTGGCGAGAACGCCCGCAGATTGGCGGTGCTGTGCGCGTCGGCGGTACTGTGCGGTGAGTTGTCGCTGATGGCGGCTCAGACCAATCCGGGGGAATTGATGCGAGCTCACCTCACCATCGAGCGCGGCAAGCCGGGCAGGTCATGACCATCTCGGCCACTAAGATTCTCGCGACTATCCAGACCGCTACCAGGAGCCTTTGATGACGGAAGCTATCCGAGTGGGCATTCACGACATGTCCATGGCGACCACCCACTACAGCATGGATCTCAGTGTGCTCGCTGCCCACAACGGGACCGACGTCCAGAAGTATTATCGGGGAATCGGGCAACAGGTGATGAGCGTGGCCGCCCGCGACGAAGACATCGTGACGCTGGGTGCTAGCGCCGCCGCGCCCATCATCGCCAAGCATGGCAAAGCCGGAATCCGCACGGTGCTGCTGGCCACCGAGACCGGCATCGACCAGTCGAAGGCGGCCGGGATCTACATTCATTCGCTGCTCGATCTGCCCACCACGGCCCGCGTGCTGGAGCTGAAACAGGCCTGCTACTCAGGTACGGCCGCGCTGCAGTTCGCGGCGAGCCTGGTGGCCCGCGACCCGTCGCAGCGGGTGCTGGTGATCGCCAGCGACGTCGCCAAGTACGACCTGGACTCCAGTGGCGAGGCCACCCAGGGTGCCGGGGCAGTGGCCATGCTGGTCGCCGCAAACCCCGCGCTGCTGGAGATCGAGCCCAGCGCGGGCGTCTACACCGAAGACATCATGGACTTTTGGCGGCCGAACTATCGCACCACGGCGGTGCTGGACGGCAAATACTCGATGCGCGCGTATCTGCGCGCGGTCGAAGGGGCCTGGGCAGACTACCGGGAGCAGGGAGGCAGCGCCTTCGACGAGATCGACACGGTCTGCTACCACCAGCCATTCACCAAGATGGCCGTCAAAGCGCAACGACACCTGGCCAAGCTAAACCACCACCCGCACGAAGACGCCGCCGAGGTGCTGGAGCCGACATTCGGCTATAACCGGCTGGTCGGCAACACCTACACTGCGTCGTTGTATCTCGGGTTGCTGTCGCTGCTGGATAGCCGCGACGATCTGGCGGGCCGTCGCATCGGTATCTGCAGCTACGGCTCGGGCGCGGTGGCCGAGTTCTTCACGATGCTTGTGCAGCCCGGCTACCAGGAACACCGGCGGCAAGCCGAAACCCAGGCCGCCATCGATTCCCGGGAGCCGTTGGATTACGAAACCTACCGGGACCTCCACGAGTGGCAGGTGCCCAGCGACGGCGGAGAGCACACGTTCGAGGAGCGGTCGCATTCTGGCTTCCGGTTGGCTGGCGTGGCTGGGCACAAGCGGTTATACCAGCTGCAGTGAGCTGAGGTTTGAGGATTCGCGGCGGCTGAGTTATTCTTTATCAGTTGCCTGCCGGGCAAGATGCCGGTAGCAAGCCTGACTACATCCGAGGAGATTCCAATGGCCGCTGTTTGTGATGTTTGCGCCAAGGGGCCTAGCTTCGGTCACAACAAGCCCTGGTCGAAGAAGAAGACCAACCGGCGTTGGAACCCGAATATTCAGCGGGTGCGCGCAGTGGTAGATGGGACGCCGCGTCGTCTCAACGTGTGCACTTCGTGCCTGAAATCTGGCAAGGTCTCGCGCTAGTAGTAAATATCTGTCTCAATGGCCCGCAGGAAGCTGCGGGCCATTGTCATTGCCCGGACTTTCGCAGCCGCATGAGTAGGGTTAGCCCATGACCTCCTGGCGAACCGACATTTACCGCGAACTGGCGCGGCGGTTGCCAGACGCCGTTGGCGCTAAGACCGCCGAGCGGCTCGCCGAGCTGGGGCTGCACACCGTCGGTGACCTGATCTGGCATGTCCCGCGCCGGTACCTGGCGGGCACCGAGATGAGCGACTTCACCTCGCTGCGGGTCGGTGACGAGGTGGCCGTGGTCGCCGAGATCGTGCGCACGCAGGTGCAGCATGGCCGCCGCACCCGGGTCGAAACCGTGCTGACCGACGGCCAGGCCAGGCTGCAGGCCACCTTTTTCGCCGCTAAGCAGTACCTCGCTGACTACTGGGCCCGCACCCTAGCCCCCGGCAGCCGAGGGATCTTCGTGGGCAAGGTGAGCGAGTTTCGGGGGCAGCTGCAATTGGCGCACCCAGACTTCGTCATCATCGACGGCCGAGGGCAGGTGACGGCGAAGAAGACCGAGCGGGCCGAGCAGCGCAAAGCGATGCAGCGGGCCGTGCAGCGGGCCACCATGGTCGGGCTATACCCGGCCTCGGCCAAGCTGCCCACCTGGACTATCGCCGAAACCATCGACCTGCTGCTGCCTGGGGTCACCGCGCTGGGCGATACGTTGCCCGACTGGGTCGTCGACGATGCGGGCGTGCTGCCGCTGCCGCAAGCGCTGACCGAGGTGCATCAGCCGGTTACCGCCGCCGACGCGGAGCGGGGGATCGCGCGGCTGCGCTTCGACGAGGCCTTCGCGCTGCAGTTGTTGATGGCCAAGCGGCGCCGCGAGCTGGCGAGCGAACGGGCAGTCGCCCGGGTGGCCCCTAGCGGGGGGATTGTGGCGGCCTTCGAGCAGGGCCTGCCGTTCGAGCTGACGGCGGGGCAGCGGCTGGTCTGCGAGCAACTGGTGGCCGAGCTGGGCAACCAGACCCCGATGCACCGGCTGCTACAAGGCGACGTCGGCTCCGGCAAAACCGTGGTGGCACTGTGGGCCATGCTTACGGTGGTGGCCGCCGGCGGCCAGGCGGTGCTGCTCGCGCCCACCGAGGTGCTGGCCAAGCAGCACTACCAGAGTATCCTGCGGCTGCTGGGGGACTTGGGCATGCCCGGCCTGCTGGGTCATCCCGATGCCGTGCGCGTCGAGCTGTTCACCGGCAGCGGATCCGCGCCCGCCAAGCGGGAGGCGCTGGCCGCGATGGCCAGCGGCGAGGCCGGGATCGTGATCGGCACCCACGCCCTGTTCGGCGAGCAGGTGAGCTTCGCCGACCTCGGGCTGATCGTCGTCGACGAGCAGCACCGATTCGGGGTCGAACAACGCGCGGCACTAAGCGGAAAAGCCGAGTCTCGGCCGCACCTGCTGGTCATGACGGCGACGCCGATCCCGCGTTCGCTGGCGATGACCGTATTCGGTGACCTGGCGACACTAGAGCTACGCGAACGCCCCGGCGGCCGGGCCGAGGTGCAAACGGTGCACGTGCCCACTGCGCAGCAGCCACAATGGTTGGATCGGGCCTGGCAGCGGATCCGCGAGGAGGTCGCCGAGGGCAGGCAGGCCTTCGTGGTGTGCCCGGCGATTAGCGAGTCCGAGGCGACGAGTACCGGCGAGGAGCCGGGGCTGACGGCGGTAACCGAGCTGTTGCCGCGGCTGGAACAGGGGCCGCTGGCGGGGCTGCGGCTTGCGATGGTGCACGGGAAGCAGCCCGTTGCCGAGCGTGACGAGGCCATGGCCAAGTTCGCGGCAGGCGAGGTTGACGTGCTGGTGGCAACCACCGTCATCGAGGTGGGCGTGGACGTTCCCAACGCGTCGGTAATGGTGATCATGGACGCGGATCGGTTCGGCATTGCGCAGCTGCATCAGCTGCGGGGCCGCATCGGGCGAGGCGAACATCCGGGGCTGTGCCTGCTGGTCTCGGCCGCCGAAGGCGATGCCGTGGCCCGGCTGGCTGCGCTGGTGGCCACCACCGATGGTTTCGAACTGGCCGAGAAGGATTTGGAGCTGCGCCGCGAAGGCGACGTGCTGGGGGCCAGCCAGTCCGGGGGGACATCGCTGAAACTGCTGCGCGTTCTCGCTGATGCCGAGGTCATTCACCGGGCCCGCGACCTGGCCGAGCAGGTACTCGCCGACCCCCGGGCCGCCGATGAGCCGCTGCTGGCCGACCTAGTGGCGAGCGTGGAGCGGCTGTCGGCCGAAGAGTGGCTGGCGAAGTCGTGACCAGGATAATTGCCGGCAGCGCCAAGTCGATCGCGTTGCGCATCCCAACCGGGACACAGACCAGGCCCACCACCGACCGGGTGCGCGAGGCCCTGTTCTCAGCGCTGGCGTCTTGGTTCTCGACCAGCGACCAGGCCGCCGAGCGGCAGCTCGCGGGCATCAGCGTGCTGGACCTATTCGCGGGCAGCGGTGCCATCGGCCTGGAGGCAGCCAGCCGCGGGGCAGCGCCGGTGGTGTGCGTCGAGCACAACCGGGCGGCGGCCGCGATGATCCGCAGCAACGCTGCCGCCGCTAAGTTGCAGGTGTCGGTGCGCGCCGAGCGGGCGGAGCGGATTCCGGGCAGCCTGGCCCAACCAGTGGACCTAGTGGTGGCCGACCCGCCGTATGACTATCCCGGCGAACAGTTGGATCGCTTGATCGCCCAGCTGACCCCCGAACTGGCCCCGGCAGCGCTGGTTGTGCTGGAGCGATCCAGCCGGGACCCGGCCCCCAACTGGGGTCCCGAGTTCTCGGATCACTGGCATCGCCGCTACGGTGAAACCACGCTGTACTTCGCCACGACCGCTGAGGAGAACCAATGACGGTGCTTTGCCCAGGCTCATTCGACCCGATCACCCTCGGGCACTTGGACATCATCACCCGGGCACGCGACCTGTTCGGGCAAGTGCTGGTCGGGGTCGGCCGAAACTCCACCAAGAACTACCTGTTCGGGGCAGAACGCATTGACCTGGTGCGGGCATCAGTAGCAGACATGCCCGGAGTAGCAGTCGAAGCAATCGACGGCCTGCTAGTCGACTTTTGCGCCGAACGCGGTATCACCACGGTAGTCAAGGGAATGCGGTTCGGCGCCGACTTCGATTTTGAGCTGCAGATGGCCCACATGAACCGCGACCTTGGCCCGATCGAGACGGTGCTGCTGCCCGCCGCCGCAGAGCACGTCACGCTCTCCAGCACCATGCTGCGCGAAGTCATCCGGCTGGGCGGCGACGTGTCGGCCTACGTGCCCGAGGCGGTGGCGGCGAAACTCAAGGCTGGCCCGCTCGGGCGGTGAGGCTAACCACGATTTGGTAGTGGCCCAGGGCTCAGGTAGCCTTGGGTGTTGGTCATGACGAGGTCGTGGTCTACTTGCGAAGGGAACATCATGCAGCCCGGACACTCCATAGATCGCCGCTCGCCCCTAGTCGTCGACGTGAAAGAGTTGGCTCGGGTCAAGCTGCGGGAGTTGGGCGATGAAGTACCAGCGCCGGTTGACTTCGGCATCGACGTGATCAAAGTGCCGCAAGGCTCGCCGCTTGACTTGGATCTCCGGTTGGAGGCCGTGGTCGAGGGGGTGCTGGTATCGGGGAAGATCGGCGCGACTGTTCAAGGACAGTGCGTCCGGTGCCTGACGGAACTGGAACGACACGAGTCATTCGAGGTACAGGAGTTGTACTTCTATCCTGGCCACAACCAGGAGGAGGACGAACTGCTGGTCGTCGAGGACATGGTTGATCTGCAGCCCGCCATCCGCGATGCCGTGGTACTTGAGCTGCCGTTCGCCCCGGTTTGTCGGGAGGATTGTCGCGGGTTGTGCCCCGAGTGCGGGGCCGATCTGAACGACGATCCCGAGCACAACCACGGGCAACGAGTCGATCCCAGATGGGAACGGCTGGCCGAATTGAACGTCGATGACCAGGTGGATCGCTAGATCCGCGTAGAGCAAGGAGAAGATCGTGGCCGTTCCGAAGCGGAGAATGTCGCGTAGCAACACCCGCAGCCGCCGCTCGCAGTGGAAGACCAGCGCGGTCGCCACCGTCGTGTGCGCGAACCCGGCGTGTCGCGAGCCGCACCTGCCTCACACCGCCTGCCCAGGCTGTGGGCAGTACGGTCCCAAGGGTGCCCGCCGCCCCGTCCTCGACGTTTAACACGTCGAACCCGCGACGCGGGTGAACCACATTCAGACCCATCTAGATCAGCTGGGCGTCAGCATCGACGCTCAGCTTTTCGGCGTTGCCATGACGCATCGCTCATACGCGTTTGAAAACGAGGGCAACGAACACAACGAGCGGCTGGAGTTTCTAGGTGACGCCGTGCTGCAGATCGTCATCACCCAGCACCTATTTACTACCTTCCCCGACTCCACCGAAGGCCAACTCGCCACGATGCGGGCGTCCCTGGTGAACACCCGGGCCCTGGCGGCAGCGGCGCGCACCGCAGGCTTGGGGCCGCTGATCCGGCTAGGCCGCGGCGAGATCGCTACCGGCGGCGCCGACAAAGATTCGATCCTCGCCGACACCACGGAGGCCTTGATCGGCGCGGCCTACGTCAGCACAGACCTGGCCGCAGCTGCCCGGCTAGTGCACTGGCTGCTGGCCGATCAAATCGCGGCGGTCGGCGCCCGCAACGACTACACCGACGCCAAGACCGCGCTGCAGGAGTATTGCGCCGAGCGCGACTGGCCTCGTCCAACCTACGAGGTGATCGGTTCCGGCCCGGATCATCAGCGCAGCTTCACCGCCGTGGTCATCGTCAACGAGCAGCAGCTTGGCAAGGCCGAGGCGAGCAGCAAGAAACGGGCCGAACAGGCCGCGGCCCGACAAGCCTGGGAAGTGTTGCAGGACGGTGCTGATGCCTGAACTACCCGAGGTAGAGAGCGTACGCATCGGGGTAGCAAGCCATGTCGCAGGCCGCGCCATCGTCCGCACCGACGTCCTGCATCCGCGGGCGATTCGCCGTCACGAGGCTGGGGTCGACTCCTTCCGCGCGGGCAGCGAACAGCGGCGAGTCGACGCCGTCAGGCGCAAGGGCAAATACCTTTGGCTGGCGATGGGAACTGACGCGCTGCTGATACACCTCGGGATGAGCGGCCAGCTGCGGATCCACCGCCCACAGGATGTCCGCCACCACCACACCCGGATCGTGTTCGATCTCGACAACGAAACTCAGCTGCGGTTCGTCGATCAACGGACCTTCGGCGGCATGCAAATCGTCGAAGGCGGTGCCGAGGACCCGGTGCCGCACATCGCCCTAGACCCGTTCCACCCGGACTATTCCGAGGCGGTGGCCGCGGAACGACTGCGCCAGCGAAAAACCGGCGTCAAGCGAGCGCTACTCGACCAGAAACTGGTCTCGGGCATCGGCAACATCTATGCCGACGAGGCGCTCTGGCGGGCCAAGTTGCATTACGACTATCCCTGCGACCGGCTTAGCCAACAGCAAGCAGTGCAGCTGTTGGCCGAGACGAAGCAGGTCATGACGGCGGCGCTGGCGGCCGGCGGCACCTCGTTCGACGCGCTTTACGTAAATGTCAACGGCGATTCCGGCTACTTCGGGCGGGACCTCAACGTCTACGGGCGGGTCGATCGGCCGTGCCACCGTTGCGGCACGACCATCGTGCGCCGCCGATTCACCAATCGCAGCAGCTATCTGTGCCCTCGTTGCCAGCCGAGGCCAAGGCGGCGGCGATGACGACGGCTCAGCGAAAACGCCCCGGCAGTTGGGCCCAGCTGCTGCGGTTCGGCGTCGTTGGCGGGCTGGGAGTCTTCGTCAACATGGCCACCCTGGTGCTGGAAAAGGTGTTGTTCCCGCTGCTTTGGTCCTCGGCCGATCCCGAGGGCGTCTGGTACGACCTGCCGTTCACCGATTACAACATCCGGTGGTATCACGTCATGGTGATGGGGGCGTTCTTGGTGGCGAACCTATTCAACTTCCAACTGAACCGCTGGTGGACGTTCCAATCCCAGCGGCGCGCGGCGTGGTGGAGCGAGTATCTGCCGTTTCTGCTAGTCGGGTTGGTGGCCCTCGGCTTCGGCCAAATCGTCATCACCGCCTTGATGCACGCCCACTCGCCGATAGCGCTGCCGCCTACGGTGTTTGATAACTCAACCTGGTGGCGTACCCGCGTTTATTGGGCAAACCTGATTATGATCGCCATCACGGTGCCAATTAGCTTCTTGCTAAACAAATACTGGACCTTCAAGAGCGTATTGGCCGTTACCAATGAGGAGGTGGACTGACGGTGCACTTGAAACAGCTCACGCTGCGTGGTTTCAAATCGTTCGCCTCGGCCACCACTTTCAATTTCGAGCCGGGGATCACCTGTGTGGTCGGCCCGAACGGGTCGGGCAAGTCCAATGTGGTCGACGCCCTGGCCTGGGTGATGGGCGAACAGGGCGCCAAGAGCCTGCGGGGCGGTGCGATGGCCGACGTCATCTTCGCTGGCACCACGAAGCGGGCTCCGCTGGGCCGCGCCGAGGTTGAGCTGACCATCGACAACACCGATGGGGCGTTGCCCATCGAGTACGCCGAGGTCACCATCACCCGCACGATGTTTCGCAGCGGCGGCTCGGAGTACGCCATCAACGGCACGCCCGCCCGCCTGCTCGATGTCCAGGAGTTATTGAGTGACTCAGGTATCGGCCGAGAGATGCACGTCATCGTCGGCCAGGGCCAGCTTGATGCGATCCTGCAGGCCACACCGGAGAGCCGCCGCGGCTTCATAGAGGAGGCAGCCGGGGTACTGAAACACCGCAAGCGCAAGGAAAAAGCGCTGCGGAAACTGGAGGCGACCAAGGCCAACCTGGATCGGCTCACTGATCTGATCGAAGAGCTATCCCGCCAACTCAAACCATTGGGCCGCCAGGCCGAAACCGCCCGCCGGGCGGCCGTCATCCAGGCCGAGGTGCGCGACGCAAAGGCCCGCCTATTGGCCGACGAGTTCGTCTCTGCCCAAGCCGAACTGGCCGCCGACTTGGCCGACGAACAAGCGATAGCTTCCGCGAAAGCCCAGGCCGAAGCCATGGTGCAGGAAACCGCCGCTGCCGAAACCGCAGCAGAGGAACAACTGCGACAGGCCGGGACAAACTTCGAGCAGGCGCAGGCCCACTGGTACGGGCTGGCCGGGTTGCGCGAGCGGGTCGCTAGCACCATGTCGGTAGCCAATGAGCGAGCCAGGATGGGGGAGAGCCAACCAGAGTTGGGTTTCTCCGGCCGCGACCCGGAGGCACTGGAGCAGGAGGCGGGCGAGATTCGGCGGCGGGAAGCCGAGTTGAGCCAGCAGATCCAGCAGGCCTCCGAGGCATTGACCGACGCCACGCTGCACCGCAACGGGGTCGAAGCCCGCAACAGCGCCGCCGAGCAAACCTACGCGGCCGCGCTACTGGCCGTCGCTGACCGACGCGAGGGCATGGCCCGGTTGACTGGCAAGGTCAACTCGATCAAGTCCCGCCTGGAGGCATCCGGGGAGGAGGTCGCCAGGCTTGAGCGCCGCCGCGCAGAGGCGCTCGCCCGAGCAGAACAGGCCGAGCAGAACTGCCGAGAGGAAGAAGCGGCCCTAGCCGACCTCGGGGCAACCGAATCCGACCTAGACCAAGTTTTTGAGCAGGCCCAAGCCCTCGTGGGAAAACGAGAGGCGGAGCTGGCCGAACTGCGGGAGACCGAGACCGAGCTGGCCAACCAGCAGGCGGCGTTGCTGGCCAGGGTGGAAGCCCTGCAATTGGCGGGTCAGCGCAAGGACGGCACCCAGGGGCTGCTGGATGCTGGCCGCAGCGGGGTCGTCGGCAGGCTGGCGGACCAGCTGAGCGTGCATTCGGGCTATGAGGCGGCGGTGGCGGCCGCGCTAGGCCCCCTCGCTGACGCCGTCGTGGTAACCGGGTTGGGTCCGGCCCTGAATTGCCTGGAATACCTGAGTGCTGAGGAACTCGGTTGGGCGGGCATCGTGGTGCAGACCGACTCGGCTACTGAGGTGTCGTCGGACTGCCTGCTGCAGCACGTCACCGCCCCCGCCGGGGTACAGGCAGCCTTGACGCGCATGCTGGGGAATCATGTGGTGGTCGACGACCTGGCGGCCGCCAAGAAACTGGTTGCCAGCAAGCCAGCGACCATCGCGGTTACCCGAGCCGGCGAGGTCATCTCCGCCTGGCGGGTCGAGGGCGGCGGCGCCTCGGGACAGTCACTGCTCGAACTGGCGGCCGCGCAGGCAAAGGCCGAGCAGGAGCTCGCCGAGGCGTCAACACAACTTGAACAGACCAGTAAGCGCGGCCAGGAGGCCGGCGAAAACCTAGCGAAGGCCCAAGAAGCAGCTGAAGCGGCCCTGGCCAAGCTGCACGTCTCCGACGCCGAGTTGGCGGCCGTGGCTGATCGGATGAGCCAGCTCAAGCAGGCCCAGTCCGGGGCAGCCCGCGAGGCCGAGCGGCTCGGCGAGGCCATCGCCGCCGCGCAGCAAACCAGAGAACAAGACGAAACCAAGCTGGGCGAGTTGCAGGCCCGGCTGGCAGCGGCCAGCGACGAAGAGGCCACCGACCCCGATCCCACCGAGCGAGACGAGACCGCCCAGGAAGCTCGCCAAGCCAGGCAGGCTGAGATGGAGGCGCGGTTGGCGCTGCGCACCCTAGAAGAACAGGCCAAGGCCCTGGCTGGCCGCGCGGAGGGACTCGTCCGGGCAGCCAGCAACGAACGAGCGGCGCGCCAGCAGGCCGAGGCGAAGGCCCGGCGGCTACGGCAAGAAGCCGAAGTCGCCGAGGTCGTCGTGGTGGCGGCGACGAGGCTGGCAGAGCTAGTCGATGCCGCCAAGCAGCGTGCCAGCGACGAGCGGGATCGGGCGGAGCAGGCCCGCCGTGAGGCCGAGGCCGATGTTGTTGCCAAGCGACACGCCGCCCGGGCCGCGATGACCCGCCTGGACGAACTGATGCGTGGCGCGCATCGCGACGAACTGGTGCGGATTCAGCACCAGATGCGGATCGAGCAGCTGACGGAAAAGGCACTGACCGAATTGGGGCTAGAGCCAGATCAACTGGTGGCCGATTACGGCCCCGAGCAGCTGGTGCCCATTATCACCAATCCCGACGGTTCCGCCCTGGGTGAGGACGACCCGCAGCCCGAGCCGGTGCCATTCGACCGGGCCGAGCAGGCCAAGCGGCTGCGCCGGGCGGAACGCAACTTGTCGGTGCTGGGGCGGATCAACCCGTTGGCGTTGGAAGAATACGACGCGATGAAGACCCGGCATGGCTTCTTGGCCGAACAGCTGGATGACCTCAAACGCACCCGAGTCGACCTACTCGACATCGTCGCCGAGGTCGATGCCCGCGTCAAAGAGGTCTTTGAGCAGGCCTACCAGGACGTTGAGGTCGCCTTCAAGGATGTGTTCGCCCGGCTGTTCCCGGGGGGCGAGGGCAAGCTGGTGCTCACCGATCCCTCGGACTTGCTCACCACCGGCGTCGACGTGGAAGCCCGGCCAGCCGGCAAGCAGGTCAAGCGGCTGTCGCTGCTTTCAGGCGGCGAGCGATCGCTGGTGGCGGTGGCCTTCCTGGTTAGCCTGTTCATCGCCCGCCCCAGCCCGTTCTACATCCTCGACGAGGTGGAGGCCGCGTTAGACGACGCGAACCTCGGCCGGCTGCTGGAGATTTATGAGGAGTTGCGGGCGAACTCCCAGTTGGTCGTCATCACCCATCAGAAGCGAACCATGGAAATTGCCGACGTGCTCTACGGCGTTTCGATGCGCGGCGACGGCATTTCGACCGTGGTGAGCCAACGGCTGCACGAGGAGTAGTAGCCGCGCGCCCGCCGCGGTGACCATGATCTGGCGCATCCAAGCTAGGGTATGGGCGTGGACTGGATTTTTTGGGTCGTTTTAGCACTGATCGCCTTCGCCATCGTGGCGGCGTCGATTGTTATCAAACTCGACAAGAAGCAGGTGGCCGCACCGCAGCCAACCGATGAGCTGGAGCCGCCCGCCGAGGCGGAACCGGAGCCAGCCGAAGCGGAAACCACGCCCGAGTCCGAGACCACGCCCGAGCCCGAGACCGCGGTCGGCTTGGATGTTCCCGAGCGGCCGGCTACCCGGCTGGGACGGCTGCGCCGCCGGCTAGCTGGCAGCAACAACTCGCTGGCTCGGGCGCTCGCGGACCTGCTTAGCGCGGACCGCATCGACGCCGAGGTTTGGGAAGACTTCGAGACCACACTGATTACCTCCGACCTGGGGGTGGGCCCCACTACCGAACTGGTCGAGGCGCTGCGGCGCGAGCTGGCCGTCGACGGGGTGAGCGACCCGGAGCAGGCCAGAATGATTCTGCAGCGGGAACTACTGAAGCTGGTCGATCCCAGCCTGGATCGTTCGCTCAACCTCGCCGCTGCTGCCGGCCAGCCCGCAGTGGTGCTGATGGTGGGTGTCAACGGCACCGGCAAGACCACTACGGTCGGCAAGCTGGCGCGGATTCTGGTGGCTGAGGGTAACAGCGTCGTACTTGGGGCCGCCGATACGTTCCGGGCTGCGGCGGCCGAGCAGCTAACCACCTGGGGGGAGCGAGTCGGGGTCCAAACCGTGCGAAGCGACGAGGGTGCCGATCCAGGCTCGGTGGCCTTCGACACCGTCAAGACGGCAATCGAAGCTGGCAGCGATGTTGCCATCATCGATACCGCGGGGCGGCTACACACCAAGACGGGCCTCATGGACGAGCTGGGCAAGGTCAAGCGGGTCATCGAGAAGCAGGCAGCCGTCACCGAGGTGCTGCTGGTGATCGACGCGACCACCGGCCAGAACGGGCTCAACCAGGCCCGGGTCTTCGCCGATGTGGTCGACGTGACCGGCGTCGTGCTAACCAAGCTCGACGGCAGCGCCAAGGGCGGCATCGTCGTCCAGGTGCAGCGCGAACTGGGGGTGCCGGTGAAGCTAATCGGCCTCGGCGAAGGCGTCGATGACCTGGCGCCATTCGACCCGGCGGGCTTCGTCGCAGGCATTCTGGGGGAGTAAGTAGTAGCTGAGGCTAGTAGTCTTGGCGAGTCGCGCGGCTGCGCGGCAGGAGTGACAGGGAGAGCTTGACGTGTTCGACACTTTGCAAGGTCGGCTGGCCGATGTCTTCAAGGGGCTGCGCTCGAAGGGGCGGCTGACCGAGACCGACATCACCGAGAGCATGCGGGAGATCCGCATCGCGTTGCTGGAGGCCGATGTCAACCTTGCCGTGGTCAAAGCCTTCATCGCCGCCGTGCGGGAACGCGCTTTGGGCATCGAGGTATCTAAGGCGCTCAATCCGTCCCAGCAGATCGTCAAGATCGTCAACGAGGAACTCACCGAAATCCTCGGCGGCCAGGCGCGCGAGGTTCGCTTCAACAAGCGGCCACCAACCATCATCATGCTTGCTGGCCTGCAGGGCGCCGGTAAAACCACCTTGGCGGGCAAGCTCGCCAAGTGGCTGCGGGATACCAAGCATTCCCCGCTGCTGGTGGCAGCCGATCTGCAACGCCCCAACGCGGTGAACCAGCTGCAGGTGGTAGGCCAGCGGGCAGGGGTGCGCGTGTTCGCCCCCGAGCCCGGCAACGGCGTTGGCGACCCGGTGGTGGTGGCCCGTGACGCCGTCGAATATGCGCAGCAAAAGCTGCATGATGTGGTCATCATCGACACCGCCGGCCGCTTGGGCGTGGATGCGGAGCTGATGCAGCAGGCCGCGAACATCAAGGAAGCGGTCACGCCAGACGAGGTGCTGTTCGTTGTAGATGCGATGATCGGTCAAGACGCGGTCGGCACCGCCAAGGCATTCGACGACGGCATCGGCGTCGACGGCGTGGTGTTGACCAAGCTTGATGGCGACGCCCGTGGCGGCGCAGCGCTGTCGATCGCGCGGGTCTTGGGCAAGCCGATCATGTTTGTCTCCACCGGCGAGGCATTGGCCGACTTCGACGTATTCCACCCCGACCGGATGGCCAGCCGGATTCTCGGCATGGGCGATGTGCTCACGCTGATCGAGCAGGCGGAGCGAACGTTCGATGCGGAGCAGTCCCGGGCGGCCGCCGAGAAGCTGACCAAGAAGAACCAGTTCGGTCTGCAGGACTTCCTCAGCCAGATGCAGCAGCTGCGCAAGATGGGGCCGCTGTCGAAGCTGATGGGCATGCTGCCCAATATGGGGCAGTACCAGGCTGCCATCGATCAGATTGACGAGAAGGAAGTCGACCGGATCGAGGCGATCATTTTCTCGATGACCCCGGCCGAACGCGACGATGTCAGCATCTTGAACGGCTCGCGGCGGGCCCGGATCGCCAAGGGCGCGGGCGTGCAGGTCTCGGACGTGAATAAGCTGGTCAACCGCTTCGTTGAGGCGCGCAAGATGATGGAACAATTCGCTGGCGGCATGATGCCGGGGATGCCCGGTGCTGCCGGCGGCGGCAAGTCAAAGCGCAAGGGCGGCAGGAAGGCCAAGGGCAAGGCTAAGTCGCGCTCGCAGCAGCGGAAGCAGGCCCAGCCGCGGCCGAGTGCGCCGGTGGCGCCGCAAAGCATCGACGACTTCGAGCTGCCGCCCGAACTCAAGAAGATGCTGGACGAGTCGAACCGGCAGGGCTAGCCGTTCGGGCGTCGCGTAGGCTGGGGGCATGGCCCATAATTCCTATCTCATCCGCGGCGTCGTGCTGCCCGGCAACGAATCAGTCGAAGTCTGGATAGCTGACGGCAAGATCGTCGCCGGTCCGGTAGCGGACGCCCAGCTACTAGCCGAGAACGTCTACCTGGTGCCCGGCCTGGTTGATGCCCACTGCCACCTGGGGTTGGGCATCCAGGGGGCCGTGGCGCCGGCGACCATAGTTGAACAGGCGCGCCAGGACCTGGCGGCTGGGGTGATGCTGGTGCGTGACTGCGGCTCGCCCGCCGATACCCGGTTCGTGCAGGATGATCCCAGCCTGCCTCGGCTGGTCAGGGCCGGTAGGCACGTGGCGCGCACGAAAAGATACATCCGCTACGCGGCCGCCGAAGTGGAGCCGGAACAGCTGGTAGCCCAGGTGCGCCACGAGGCGCGTTCGGGCGATGGCTGGGTCAAGCTGGTGGGGGACTGGATCGACCGCAACGTCGGCGACCTCGCCCCGTCCTTCCCAGCCGAAGTCGCCGCTGAGGCGATTGCTGTGGCTCACGAGGAGGGCGCTAAGGTAACCGCGCACTGCTTCGAGGAGCAGTCCGTTGCTGAGCTGGTGGCCGCTGGCATCGACTGCATCGAGCACGGCACGGGCATGTCTGCCGAGGTAATTCAGACCATGGCCGAGCGCGGTATCGCGTTGGTACCTACGATGATCAACATCGCCAACTTCCCCAAGTACGCGGCCGATGGGCAAGCGAAGTTCCCGACATATTCGGCACACATGATGGCGTTGTACGAGCGGCGCAAGCAGACAATCGGCGCTGCCATCGACGCCGGAGTGCAGGTCTACTGCGGCACCGACGCCGGAACCGTCGTTGCTCACGGGCGGGTGCAAGACGAAATCGCTGAATTGGCCGAGCTAGGGGGCAACGAGTTCGCGCTGGGTGCTGCCAGCTGGCGGGCTAGGAGTTGGCTTGGAGCCGACAATCTCACGGTGGGCGCCGATGCCGATCTCATCGTCTGCGATACCGACCCCCGCAACGACCTCACTGCGTTGCGTCGGCCGGTACTGAAGCTGCTGCGAGGCAAGCCGGTGGCTTAGCGCAACTCGCGATGCTGCCTAAACGTTGTGAAGAGCTTGTTTTGTCGCCGCTTCCTGGTTGACTAGTGGCAAGACGCAACCAAAGTGTTGGAGGTTACCCAGATGTCAGACACTCCGCTGGATAAGTCAGCCGAACAGCCGAACGTGACGAAGCCTGTCGAGAACCCGGCTCAAGGCTTCCCTCCGCCCACTGGCTCGCCCTCGCCGAATTGGCGGCAAGAGCCTGCCAAGAAACGGGCAGGTTTCTGGCGTGGCTTCGGCCAAGGCACTGGGTTTGGGCTCGGGCTCACGGTGATGGTCGTGGTTGTTACGTTCATCTCCGGCATCTTCAGCCTGATCGCTTTTGGCATGAGCCTGGGGGCGCTGACCAACGCTTCGGGTGCCAGCTTGATGACCACTACGGTTTGGGGCGAAGACGGTTCCGATGGCCGCCTGCGCGCGATCTCGATCTCCGGCGTCATCATGACCCACGATACGGGCACTGGCCTGTTCTCTCAGGGGACCTACGGCTACGAGATCGCTGACATGTTGGATTCGCTGGACAAGGATGACGCCGACGGTGTGGTGCTGTTGGTCGACACCCCAGGTGGTTCGATTGTTGGCTCAAGCGCCATCTCAAGTGCGATCGAGCGCTATCAGGAACGCACCGGGCACAAGGTGTTCGTGCACGTTGAAGGCATGTCTGCCTCCGGCGGGGTCTATTCGACCGCGACCGCAGACAAGATCATCGCGGACCATGGCTCGCTCGTCGGCTCCGTTGGCGTGATCTTCGGGCCGGTCTGGCACTACAACAAGGTGATGGCCACCGGCAGCACGCTGATACAGCCCGGCGTCGTGACCGAGGGTGGTATCGAAATGGAGTACCTTACTCGGGGCAAGGGCAAGGATGTCGGCAATCCCTACCGGGAGATGACAGCGGAAGAGCGGGCCCGGTTCGATGCGATTCTGGACTACGAGTACATGCAATTCGTCAAGCACGTCTCCACTAACCGGGGCATTCCGGAGAGCACCCTGATAGATGACATGGGCGCGGCGATATTCGCCGGGGAAGAAGCCAAGCGCTACGGGCTGATCGATGATGTCATGAACCGCGACGAGTTCTTCCGCTACGCCGCTACCGAAGCCGGGTTGGATCCGGAAAAGACCATCGTGGAGGAGATCGAGGAGCCGAGCGGCATGCTCGCACAGCTGGGGATAACCCGGAAGGCTGGCCAGGCGCTGCCGCTGGTCGCAGGTGAGGGTGTCATGCTGGTCAACCAGGACATCTGCGGTGGCGCTCACCCGTTGGCATTCGCCGGTGACCTGCAGGCGGTGTGCGGCGGCTAGCGCCAGCTCGATTTAGAGCACGGCCGCCAAATCTGGCACAATGACGGGTGCGGTTGTCGTCAGTGCCCTCTAAGCTGGCGACAACTCCCAGCTCTTGGTCTGGCTGGTCCGCACCCCACGCGGTCGGCAAGACTTATATACGATGTCTGCTCGCAGACCTACACCATAGGAGTACCCACAGCAGTGGCCACCAAGATTCGTTTGAAGCGACTCGGCAAGATTCGCTCGCCTCATTACCGCGTCGTCGTGATGGATTCCCGCACCAAGCGCGATGGCAAGGCCATCGAAGAGATTGGTATCTACCATCCCAAGAACGATCCCTCCGTGATCCGGATTGACTCGGAGCGCGCACAGTACTGGCTGTCTGTCGGGGCGCAGCCGACGGAAGCTGTTGTCGCCTTGCTGAAGCGCACCGGCGATTGGCAGCAGTTCACCGGCGACACCAGCCCCGCTGGCATCGACCCGCAGCCAGAGCGGCGAGACCGGGAGGCCGAGTTCGCCAAGGCGTTGGCAGAGGATGGCAGCGCTACGGCACCGGCTATCTCGAAGGCCAAGAAGAAGGCCGAGGAAACCAAGGCTGCCACTGAGGAAGCTAAGGCTCCCGCCGAGGATGCCGAAGCTCCCGCTGCGGAAGCTAAGGCTGCGGCCGAGGAAGCCGAGGCTCCGGCCGAAGCAGCCGAAGCGGCGGCCGAGGCCACCGCTGACGAGGCCTGATAATGCTGGCTGATGCGCTTGAACACCTAGTGGCTGGCATCGTCAGCAACCCTGACGACGTGCGGGTGCGCGACAAGAACCTGCGGCGCGGTCGGCTGCTTGAGGTTCGGGTGCACCCCGACGACATCGGCAAGGTGATTGGCCGACAGGGACGCACCGCTAAGGCGCTGCGTACCGTGGTTGGGGCGCTGGCTGACGGTTCGCAGGTTCGGGTCGACTTCGTTGATGTCGACCGGCCCCGTCGCAGGTGATAATTGACTAACTACATCGACGTCGTCGTTGGATCTGTGGAACGAGCTCACGGTATCCGCGGCGACGTCGTTGTCGTTGCCCACACCGATGAACCGAAACGGCGATTCGCTGCAGCCGCCGTGTTGACAACCGGTGCCGGGGAAAAGCTGCAGGTGGCCAGCTCACGCCGCAACGGTGATCGGTGGCTCATGTCGTTCGTCGGCCACCAAGACCGCACCGCCGCCGAGGCGCTGCGCGGGCAGCAGCTGGTGGCGAGAGTGGCCGCAGCAGAGACCCCGAGCGGCCCAGAGGAATACTTCGACCGGCAACTGATCGGTCTTCAGGTGCGATCCCACGACGGAGCAGTCGTCGGCGTTGTTGCCGACGTGCTGCATCGCGATCCGCAGGATCTGCTGAGCGTAGAGATTGACGGTCAAGAGCGGCTGGTGCCGTTCGTGGCCCAGCTCGTCCCCGTGGTAGATGTGGGCGCTGGTTTCTTACAGATCGCCGATGTGCCCGGGCTGCTGGAGGACATCGAATGAAGCTTGACGTCATCACCATTTTTCCTGACTACCTGGCGCCGCTGCGGCTTTCCCTCGTGGGCAAGGCCATCGACAATGCACTGGTAGACCTGCAAGTTCACGACCTGCGGCGCTGGACCCATGATCGACACCACACCACCGACGACACACCATACGGCGGCGGTGCCGGCATGGTGATGAAGCCCGAGCCCTGGGGAGAGGCCTTCGACGAACTGCGCGCAGCCGACCCGACTCCCATGACCGTGATCTTCCCGACGCCTGCTGGGCAACCGTTTACCCAACAGCTCGCCTATGAGCTCGCCGCCCGGCCACGGCTAGTGTTTGGCTGTGGCCGCTACGAGGGGATCGACCAGCGGGTGATCGACTACTGCCGCGATGAGTTCGAGGTCTTCGAGATCAGCCTTGGTGACTATGTGTTGAACGGGGGAGAGGTCGCCACACTGGCGATCAGCGAGGCCGTCGTGCGGCTGTTGCCGGGAGTGCTGGGCAACCCCAGCTCCCTAGTAGAGGAATCGCATTCGGCTGGCCTACTGGAGTATCCGAACTACACCAAACCGGCGTCCTGGCGGGGCCGCGATGTGCCCGAGGTGCTGCTCAGCGGGAACCACGGCGCGATCGAGCAATGGCGGCGCGACCAGGGGATTCAGCGAACCAAGCTGGTTCGGCCTGACCTGTTGGACGACGAGTCCTAGTTTTTGCGACTTAGTGTCGAAAAGATTGCGACGCGGCGTCGGGATTTTGCCTATTTAAGCCCCGATTTGGCCTCGTCTCCTATAAGATGTCGTACGTGGCAACAACTCTAACAATCCATCAGCGAGCAGTTAGATCATCGGTCGTCAAGAAGGTCATCATGTCGGTGACCGGCTTGCTTTTGATCGGCTTCCTGCTGATGCACATGTACGGTAACTTGAAAGTGTTCTTAGGCCCGGAGGCGTTTAACCACTACGCCGAGTGGCTCAAGGGCGACATCCTGTACCCAATCGTTCCTAAGGGCACGTTCATTTGGGTATTTCGGATCCTGCTGTTGGTGGCGGTAGTGCTGCACATCTGGTCTGCTGCGGTCTTGTCTGCTCGCACCATCAAGGTGCGTGGCGACGGCTATCAGGTCAAGAAGTTGCAGGAAGCGACCTACGCATCGCGGACGATGCGCTGGGGCGGCGTCATCATTCTTGGCTTCATCATTTTCCATATCCTGCAGTTCACAGTGAAGTCAGTTCGTACCGGCTTCGAGTATGAGTCGACTCCGTACGAAATGGTGGTGCTTTCCTTCCAGCAATGGTGGGTAGTGCTGCTGTATGCGGTGCTCATGCTGGTTGTGGTCGTCCACATTCGGCATGGCTTCATGAGTGCGTTTACGACACTGGGTGGCAACGTGTCCGCGAAGGCGCACAACATCCTTAGCGCGCTCGGGGTCTTGGTAGCTGTTGTGCTTTACATCGGCTTCATGGTCATGCCCTTCGGTGTTTTGTTTGGAGTTGGTAGCTGATGAGCACAGCAGTTGAAAGCGCAACGCAATACATGCAAGGCGTCGGCGAGTACTTCACCGTCGGCCACGAAATAGCCGACACCAAGGCGCCCGATCTGCCGATTGAGCAGGTTTGGGGGCAGCGGCAGTTCTCGGCTCGGCTGGTCAACCCGGCGAACCGGCGCAAGCTAAACGTCATCATCGTTGGCACCGGCCTAGCCGGTGGTGCGGCGGCTGCCACGCTTGGCGAGGCTGGCTACAACGTCTTGAACTTCTGCTATCAGGACAGCCCCCGTCGGGCCCACTCGATTGCTGCCCAGGGTGGCATCAACGCGGCCAAGAACTATCGCAACGACAACGACTCGGTGTACCGGCTGTTCTATGACACGGTCAAGGGCGGCGACTACCGCTCCCGCGAAACCAACGTGTACCGCCTGGCGCAGGCATCGGTGCAGATCATTGATCAGTGCGTGGCTCAGGGCGTCCCGTTCGCCCGCGAGTATGGCGGCCTGCTGGACACCCGCTCCTTCGGTGGTGTGCAGGTGCAGCGCACGTTCTACGCTCGCGGCCAGACCGGCCAGCAGCTACTGATCGGCGTGTACCAGCAGCTTGAGCGCCAGGTCGCGGCGGGCACTGTAACCATGTATCCGCGACACGAGATGATCGAACTGATCGTCGTCGACGGCCGGGCGCGGGGCATTGTTACCCGCAACCTAGTCAGCGGCAAGGTCGAAGCCTGGACCGCCGATGTCGTGGTGCTGGGCACCGGCGGCTACGGCAACGTGTTCTTCCTGTCGACCAACGCCATGGGCTCCAACGTGACGGCCGCCTGGCGGGCGCACCGCAAG
>PDSD01000021.1 GCA_002748325.1 Arachnia propionica
CTGGCCAGCTCGGCGGCGACCTCGGCCGCGCTCAGGGTGGCCCCGGCGTCTGCGTTCACGGTGAAGCCGACGATGGGTCGGCCGAGCGCGACCGCGACTGCCGCCGCCACCTCGTCGCAGTGTGCTGTGCCCGGGCGGAACCAGGCGGGCCGGCGGCCAAGGGTCTCCAGGAACCACTGGTCGCCGCCGGTCAGCTCGTCGTAGATCTCACCCAGGTCGGCGGTGCCCGCGATGCCATAGGCGCTTCGCCCGCTGACCGATAGTGGAATGTGCCGGGTGCCGTGCGACTCGATCTGGAACAGCGGGTTGGCAGCTAATTCGGTAGCCGCCGACGGATTGGCCTGTATCCACCGCTGGTTCAAGAACAGCACTGCAGGCACCGATAGGTCGACCAGCAGCGAGATTAGTTCGGCATCGAAACCGCTGCCTAGCTCGCCGCCGCCGCAGGCGTCGAGGGTGAGGGTGATGTGTGGCTGCGTGGTTTGGTTGACCACACCGTCCACCTGCCAACCCCACTGAGTTGCCGTCCGGCCGCCGAAGTCAGCAAGAATCTGCTGCTTGCTGGGAAGCGCCACCGCAGCCGGGCTGGCAGCGGTGGTCGGAGTGGCCGCAACGGTTGGCGTCGGCGAAGGAACGCCAGTTGGGGCTGGCCTGGCGGGCGCGCTGGGGGAGGAAGCCGGGGTAGTTGGGGAAACCTCTTGTTGCGACGGCGCGCAACCCGCCAAGGCACCCCCGGCGGCAGTGCTTAGCAGCGCCCGCCGGGAAATCATGCTCACGCAGCCAGGCTAGCCCATCTCCGCTGCGGACACGGCGAACCGATTAGCGGCAGGTTGGCCGCTGCCGGGTTATACGTTGCTTTGCGGGTTGGCTCTCGGCTACAGTCCAGCATGATTGATGCGCAGTGGCGGCGCTGACCGTTGATATCGGGTTGACCGCAGTCAGCCCGGACGGAGAGTTGGCTGCCGACGGAACTATGCATAGTCATCGTCAACAGACAGATCGTCAAGCAACGATCAAGGAGAGGATATGTCGGACATTGTTGTCCTAGGGGCCGGTGTTTCCGGTCACACGGCTGCCCTGCACGCCAGACGCGTGCTAGGCAAGAACCATACGGTTACCGTGGTTTCACCCAATTCGCATTGGAATTGGATCCCGTCGAACATTTGGGTCGGCGTCGGCAAGATGGGCAAGGAGAAGGTTGTCTTCCCACTGCAGCCCGTCTACGACCGCAAGGGAATCCAGTTCCGGCAGGCCAAGGCCACCGCGATCTGGCCCGAAGGCGACGATGAATCGTCGCGCCCGGCCGTGGACATTGAGTACACCGAGGCGGGCAAAGCTGGCACCACCGAGCGGTTGCGTTATGACTACCTCATCAACGCAACCGGTCCCAAGCTGAAGTTTGAGGCGACCCCGGGGCTCGGCCCCGACGGCGGTAACAGCCTTTCGGTATGCACCGCCGACCACGCGGTGCACGCGGCCGAGAAACTCGCCGAGGCCATCGACAAGCTAAAGCAGGGCCAGCCGCAGACCTTCGTCATCGGCACCGGTCACGGCACCTGTACCTGCCAAGGAGCCGCGTTCGAGTACGTCTTCAACGTCGAACACGAGCTGCGGCAAGCAGGAGTGCGCGACCTGGCGACCGTTGTCTTCCTCACCAACGAAGCCCAGCTGGGCGACTTCGGTGTCGACGGCATGGTCTTCAAGCAGCAGGGCTTCGAGACTACTTCGGAAGTGTGGGCGCAATCGCTGTTTAGGGAGCGCGGTGTTATCGCGATCACCGGCACCCATGTGGAACGAGTGGACGAAGGTGTGATCCGCTACGAGACTCTCGACGGCGAGCACCACGAGCTTGCCTTCGACTTCGCGATGTTGCTGCCGCCGTTCGGCGGGGCAGGCCTCCAGGCCTTCAAAGCCGACGGCACGGACATCACCAGCGAGCTATTCGCGCCCAGCGGCTTCATGAAGGTGGACGCCGACTACACTCCCAAACCCTACGAGGAATGGTCGGCTGCCGATTGGCCGAGCAAGTGCCAGTCGCCGCTATACGAGAACATCTACGCGGTGGGCATCGCCTTCGCGCCGCCGCATCAGATCTCAAAGCCGCGCAAGACAGCCAACGGCACCGCCGTCGCCCCAGCGCCGCCCCGCACCGGCATGCCGTCCGGCGTGATGGGCCGAGCCGCCGCGATGTCGATTGCCCGGCGCATCAAGAAGGGCCCCGGCGCCCAGCCCATCGAAGCGTCGATGGCCAACATGGGCGCTGCCTGTGTCGCCTCGGCAGGAACCGGCTGGAAAAACGGCTCGGCAGCCAGCATGACGATGCGCCCCATCGTCCCTGATTACCAGCGCTACCCGACCGGTCGTGACACCGCTGATACCCGCGGTGAGCTCGGGTTGAGTGGCCACTGGGTCAAAACCCTGTTGCATCATCTGTTCATCTACAAAGCCAAGGGATATTTCCTATGGCAGTTCATCCCGGAGTGAGCCATGTCTGACAATACGATTTCAGCCCAACCCGTCTTGGACCTGTCGGGAGCCATGCTTCCCGTCGAAAAGACGCTCAAGCGTCGGCAGAATGTATTTCTGCAGTTTGGCCGGTTCATGGTGTTCAACTTCCGAATCATGATGATGGTCTTCAAGGGCCATCACTAGGACTGATACCTAACTAACTAAGGCGGCGGCCGAACCTCCCAGAGAGGTCCGGCCGCCGCCTTAGTTAGTTCCGGGGTTACCTAAAGTTGTACTTGTCGACGATCGGCTCGCGGCCAGTGCTCATGTCCTGGAAGTACTCAATGTTGGAAAGCGCCAGGAACGCGCCGTTGACGTTGACGACGTTGTCCCAGCCGAGCCCGATCAGTTCCCGCGCCATGAAGTAGGAGCGTTGCCCGATCCGGCAGTGCAGATAGACCGGCTGATCCTTGGGAATCTCGGCCAGGTGCTCGCGGAACTTCGAGTAGGGCACGTTGACGGCGGCTTTGATGTGCCCGGCGTCCCATTCCCCTTGCTCCCGCACGTCGATGATGTAGGCGCCTTGCTCGACCAGTGAGCGCAGCTCGGCCGCGTTGACGCTGGGCACGTCACCCTGCAGCTTGTTGAGTGCCACCAGTGCAGCCATATTGACGACGTCCTTGGCGGTGGCGTAGCTGGGGGCGTAGCACAGCTCCAGATCCGCCATGTCTTCCAGCGTGCCGTTCATTCGGATCAGCGTCGCGATCACGTCGATGCGCTTTTCGGCCCCAGCCTTGGCGACCGCCTGGGCGCCCAAGACCTGGCCAGTGGTCAGATCGAAGTGCAGCTTCAGGTGCACTGGTGTCGCGCCGGGCATGAGACCGACCCGGTCGTTGCCGATGAAGTAGATCGAATCGAACTCGCGGCCACTGGCGCGGCACTCTTGTTCGGTCAACCCGGTTGATGCGGCGGTCAGGCCAAAGACCTGTACCACCGACGAGCCCAGGACGCCGTTGCGTCGCACGGTGCGGCCAAAGGTGTGGTCGGCCGCTTTGCGGGCTGCTCGCTGCGCCGGGCCAGCCAGCGCGAGCATGGTGGCGGCCCCGGTGATCTGGTGGCCCAGCTCGACGGCGTCGCCGACCGCGTAGATGTCGGGGTCGCTGGTCTGGAAGTTGTGGTTGACCTTGATGCCGCCGGTCTCACCGATCTCCAGGCCAGCCG
This sequence comes from Arachnia propionica, assembly GCA_002748325.1. Classification (GTDB taxonomy): domain Bacteria; phylum Actinomycetota; class Actinomycetes; order Propionibacteriales; family Propionibacteriaceae; genus Arachnia; species Arachnia propionica_A. The sequence continues at coordinate 3,670 of PDSD01000021.1, forward strand.
CAGCCGCCAACGTGGTCTCTGGGCGCACCCCGACCGCCAGGATCACCGCCTGTGCCGCAATCCGGTTGCCGCTTTGCAGGCTGACGCCGTCGGCGTCGATTCCGGCGATGGCGTCTGACAGCACCAGGTTCACGCCCTGTTCGTGCAGTTCGCGGTGAAGCAGCTGCACGATGTCTGCGTCCAGTCGGGGCAGCACCTGTGACTGCATTTCGACCAGCGACACGTTCTTGCCCGCCAACCGCAGGTTTTCGGCCACTTCAAGGCCGATGAAGCCGCCGCCCGCGACCACCACATCGCTCGCGGCATCGGCGGCCGTCCTGATGGCCTCGATGTCCTCGACGTTGCGCAGGGTGAACACATTGTCTGCGTCCGCGCCAGGAATCGGCGGCACGAACGCCCTCGCGCCGGGGGAGAGAGACGCACAGCACGTCATAGGGCTCGTCGAACTGCTCGCCGGTGACCAGGTTGTGCACCGTCACGGTCTTGGCATCGCGGTTAATCGACTTGACCTCGTGCCGCGGCCGGGTGTCAACCCGGTAGCGGCCAGCAAAAGTCTCGGGTTTCACCAACACCAGCGACGACGACTTCGCCACTACATCGGACAGGTGATATGGCAAGCAACAATTGGAAAAGGCGACATCACGTCCCCGCTCAAAAACTGTGATCTCTGCGTGTGGATCCAGCCGCCGAGAGCGCAGCGCGTACGACAAACCTCCGGCGACCCCGCCGACAACAACGATTTTTTTGGACGATTCCATGTGACCTTCCTACCTGTAGCAACCCTGATGAAGTATACCCCCCGGGGTATGGTTGCGGAACTCGGGGGTCGCGTAGGCTCACCCCCGTGGCGATGCGAGGTATGATCCGGGTGGCTGCAGTTGTTGTGTTCAACCGCAGCGGTGAGATGCTACTAGTGCGAAAGCGCGGCACGAGCAGATTCATGAACCCCGGCGGCAAGCCCGAGCCCGGGGAAAACATTCGGCAAACCGCGGTGCGGGAACTCACCGAGGAGCTTGGGTTAGCCGTAGCCGCCGAGCAGCTTGTCGAGTTGGGGCGGTGGCAGATCGCGGCCGCCAATGAACCAGACCACGACGTTGATGCGACCGTGTTTGAGCTGGCGCATCCGGTGGCCGAAGGGGTGCGGCCCGAAGCTGAGATCGAACAGATCTACTGGTGTCGGCCAGCCGACATTGCTGGCACGAAGTCGCTATCACCGCTGCTGCGGGGGCCGATTCTGGATTGGCTGGAACGTCGCCGCGCCGAGCAGTAGGTAGCCAACCGCGCCCAGCGGTGGCCAAGCGGCGAGGGCCGGGGGCGGACGGTAGAGTAGTACTAATCCCGGCAGTGTGGTTCCGGGTAACCGATTACTTAGTGAGGTTTTCGTTATGACCTTGGAATGGTCCGATCTTGACTCCAAAGCTGTAGACAATGCTCGAATCTTGGCCGCCGATGCCGTCGAAAAGGTTGGCAACGGCCATCCCGGAACCGCCATTTCCTTGGCGCCCATCGCCTATTTGCTGTACCAGAAGGTCATGAATATCGACCCGAGCGACGATCAGTGGCTCGGCCGGGATCGCTTCGTGCTTTCGGTGGGACATTCCTCACTGACTCAATACACCCAGCTATATCTGGCTGGCTGTGAGCTGGAATTGGACGATCTCAAGGCGCTGCGCACCTGGGGTGCGAAGACTCCTGGTCATCCTGAATACGGGCACACCAAGTTCGTTGAGACCACCACCGGGCCGCTTGGCGCCGGGGTGTCGAATGCAGTTGGCATGGCGATGGCGGCCCGTCGCGAACGCGGCCTGCTAGACCCGGAAGCTCCCGAGGGTACCTCGCCGTTCGATCGCCACATTTATTGCCTCGTCGGCGATGGCTGCCTGCAAGAAGGCGTAGCCAGCGAAGCCTCATCACTGGCCGGGACCCAGGAACTGGGCAACCTGATCATGATCTACGACGACAACCAGATCACGATTGAGGGCGATACCGGCATCGCGTTCACCGAGGATGTCGACAAGCGCTACGAGGCCTACGGCTGGCACGTTCAGCATGTCGACTGGACCAACGGTGGCACCGAGTATCGTGAAGACATCGAGGCGCTGTATGCGGCCATTGCGGAAGCCAAGCAGGTCACCGACAAGCCGTCCTACATTCGCGTCACCACGGTGATCGGTTGGCCGCTGCCGAACCTGGCTGGTTCGCATGACGTGCACGGCGCCAAGCTGGGCGGCGAAGAGATCGCCGCGCTCAAGGAGCGTCTAGGCTTCGAGCAGGAGCCATTCGCAGTCGATCAGGCTGCAGTGGATCACGCGCGTAGTAACGCCGCCGAACGTGGCCAGGCAGCGCGCCAGGAATGGCAGACCAAGTTCACCCTCTGGCAGGCTGCTAACCCGGATCGGGCAGCCTTGCTGCAGCGACTCCGGCAGCGCAAGCTGCCCACCGACCTGCGGTTGCCGGTGTTTGAAGAAGGCAAGATGTCGACTCGCAAGGCATCCGGTGCCGTGCTGTCGGCGCTGGCGCCGCAGCTGCCGGAGCTATGGGGTGGCTCGGCAGACCTGGCTGGCTCCAACAACACCACCATGGCTGGCGAGTCCAGCTTCCTGCCCGAGCGCCGCGCCAACGACGACTGGCCAGGTGGCCCGTACGGCCGTACCCTGCACTTCGGCATCCGGGAACATGCGATGGGCGGCGCCATTAACGGCATGGCGTTGTCGGGCCTGACCCGGCCCTACGGCGGCACCTTCTTCGTGTTCTTCGATTACATGCGGCCCGCAGTCCGGCTAGCGGCCCTGATGAAGATTCCGAGCATCTTCGTGTGGAGTCACGACTCGGTGGGCGTCGGCGAGGACGGCCCCACCCATCAGCCGATCGAACACCTCGCGGCCGCGCGGGCGATCCCCGGCCTCGACGTGGTGCGGCCAGCCGATGCCAACGAGACCTCGGTGGCCTGGGGCGAGATTCTGCGCCGGACCGACCGTCCCGCAGGTCTGATCCTGTCCCGCCAAGACCTGCCGACGCTGGCCCGAGGTACGCAGTACGCTTCGGCTGAGGGTGTCGCCAACGGCGCCTACGTGCTGCGCGACGCCTCCGATAGCGTTCCGCGGGTCATCTTGATCGGTACCGGCTCCGAAGTTGCCGTGGCGCTTGACGCCCAGGAGCTGCTTGAGGCTGACGGCATCCCCACCCGAGTGGTCTCGATGCCGTGCCAGGAATGGTTCGACGAAATGGATGCCGACTACCGCGAATCGGTGTTGCCGAGCAGCGTCACCGCCCGGGTCAGCGTCGAGGCTGGCATCGCGATGGGCTGGGGCAAGTACGTCGGCGCCAGCGTCTCCATCGAGCACTTTGGTGCCTCGGCTTCGGGCGCAAAGTGCATGGCAGAGTTTGGCATCACCGCCGAAAACGTGGCTGCCGCCGCGAAGTCGCTGGTGGCGTAACCGCTTCATCTCGGGCCCTCCCTCATCGTGGGGGAGGGCCCGGGCTATGTCCCGGGGCGCGTACCCTTGAGGCAGCGAAAGGAAATCAATGAAGCTCAACAACGTGCTTGACAAGCTGCGGGCCGCTAGCCATGTGGTCTTGGAATTGGATCTGGCCAGAGGGCTGCTGACAGCGCAACCGGAGAATCCGCTCGAGGCGTTGCAGCGGCTCAACATGACTTCGTTGGAGACGTTGCGATCACATCTTGCTGACGCAGTCGCCGACCCGCGAGTGCGTGGGCTGATCGTCCATGTGGCTCCCACCGGTCGCCCGCTGGCAGCACTGGCTGAGGCCGCCGAAGCGATCGCCCAATTCGGGCAGCGCAAGCCCACCGTTGCCTGGTCGGAGAGCTTCGGGGAATTGACCAACGTTTGGGGCGAGTACTGCCTGGCTGCGGCCTGCCACGAGATCTGGTTGCAGCCGACCGGGGGTCTCGGTATCGGCGGAATGGAAGCGAACATCGTTTTGCTCAAGGGCGCGCTGAACAAGGCCGGCCTGGAGCCCCAGTTTGGGCAACGCTGGCAATACAAGTCGGCGGCCGACCAGTTCGCCGCCGCCGAGGTTAGCGAAGCGAACCGCGAGATGACCACGCGGATCGTGGAATCCGTCCTTGACTCAGGCGTCGAAACCATCGCCAACCGGCGCCGGATCACCACGGACAAGGTCTGGGAGGCGGTGCATGCCTCGCCACTTAGCGCCCAACAGGCGCTTGAGGCTGGCCTGGTGGATCGGCTCGGCTACCGCGACGAGGTATACCGCGAGGCGCTGCAGCGCTGGCGCAGCAAGCCAAAGCAACTGCGGTTTGTTCACCGCTACCAGCCGCCGACCTCGCCAGCTAAGTTGCTGCGGCGGTGGCAGGCCAAGCAGGTTGCCGTGGTCGAAGTGCACGGTCCAATCGTGGTTGGGCGAGGAGCCTCGGCGCGCCGCACTGCCGGATCTGACGTGGTAGACGAACAACTTCGCGCCGCGCTCCGTGACGACCATGTGGCCGCAGTGCTGCTCGACGTCGACAGCCCCGGCGGCTCCGCCGTGGCCAGCGATTTCATTCGGCGTTCGGTGCTGCAGTTGCGCGAGGCTGGCAAGCCAGTAGTCGCCCAGATGGGGGCGCTCGCCGCGTCCGGCGGCTACTACGTGTCCATGGGCTGCGACGAAATCGTGGCCCAACCCACCACGCTAACCGGCTCGATCGGGGTGCTCGCAGGCAAGCTGGTCACCCAGGGGCTATACGACAAGCTGGGGGTGGTGCGGGAAACCGTGCGTACCGATGAGATGGCTGGGCTGATGTCGAGCACCACCGAGTTCACCGAGGAACAGTGGCAAAAGCTGAACGATTTCCTCGATCGGGTCTACCTGGAGTTCACCACATTCGCCGCCGCCGACCGTGGCATGGCCTACGAGGAATTGGAACAGCATGCAAAGGGCCGGGTATGGACCGGGGCCGACGCTTATTCGCGTGGACTGGTGGATCATCTTGGCGGCCGCCGCACCGCTCTGACCAGGATCCGAGAACTGGCGGCGCTTGGGTCCGCCGAGATCGAATTGACCCGCCCCGGTAAGGGCAACGTCATCCGAAATTTGCTCCCGGCAGAGTCCACGAACCGGGCGGCTGGCGCTATGCCCACAGTTGTGGGGCAACTCAGTTTGGAGAATCTGCTTCGCAGCGCCGCCCAGCAGTTCGGGCTGGACATGCCAGGCGTCCTCGCATTGCCATTTAACGTGGAATTGCGGTGAGTATTTTGGCCTATTCTGCTGCCTCTCGTACCATTACCCTTGGTTGCCAGCTGCGGCAACGCAATTGAGGAGACGCAACGTGAGTGAAAAAGCCAAGCCCCGTCGAGTAAGGATCTGGCTGGTTGTGCTCGCAGTTGTAGTGGTATTGCTGCTAGCGCTGGGCTACGTCGTCGCCTATTTTGTCGCGGGCAACCGCACCGCTGCTGGGGCAACCGTAGAGGGTGTTCCTGTCGGCAGCATGAGCCCCGACGAAGCCGAAGCCAAATTAGAAGCCAAGTTGGCACCCGTCTACGACCGGCCAGTCACCGTTTCGCACGGTGAAATGTCGATTGTGCTGCAGCCGCAAGCCGCCGGCTTGAAACTCGATTATGAGGCTGCCATCAATGAGATCGGCGGCGGCTTTAGCTGGAATCCGGCCGAAATATTCAACAAGTTTTTTGGTTCCCCGAAGCTAGACAAAGTGCCGCGGGCTATTGACGCGAAGGCGTTAGCTACCGCGCTGGAACAGCAGGCGCCCGCCTTCGCTAGTGAGGCGGTAAACGCCACGCTGACGCTGACCGATGGTGCGGTCAACCGTACCGAATCGGTGAACGCCACCGAGCTCGACCTGACTGAAACCGCGGTCAGCGTTGCCGCCGCTTTCGACCAAAGCAAAACCGAGGCTGAGGCGGTACTAGCTGAAACCCCGCCACCTGTCACCACGGAAATGGTGGACGCCGCAATCGCCGAATACGCCGAGCCCGCGATGAGTGGCCCGGTCACAATCAGCGTCGCGGACCAGGAGTTCACAGTGACTCCGCAGCAGATCGCCGAGGCAACGACGTTCAGCCCCCAAGGCGAAAAGTTGGTGCCGGTGACTGACGGCGAGAAACTGCTGCAGCTGACCGAGAGTGAGCGCGCCACCCTGGAGTTGCAGGAAACTAAAGACGCTAGCTACGACCTCGTCGACGGCAAGATCGTGGTGGTGCCCGCCGTCGAAGGCAAAGAAATAACCGCCGAATCGCTGGCCAAAGCCGTGGAAGAGGCAGCCGTGCTCACTGCCGGGTCCCGCAAGGCTACGGCGGGCGTGGCGTCAGCGAAGCCCGAGTTCACCACCGAGATGGCCGAGCAAGTAAAACCACAAGAGGTCATTGGTGAGTTCACCACCCGCTACCCGCATTCGAGCTACCGCAACACGAACCTGGGTAAGGCTGCGGCCTCGGTCAACGGAACTGTGCTCATGCCGGGCGAAATCTTCAGCCTCAACGACACGCTGGGCGAACGCACGGCGGCTAACGGATACGTGCCCGGCTACGTCATCGTTAACGGGCGGCTGGTAAAGCAACACGGCGGCGGCATCTCGCAAAGCGCCACCACGCTGTACAACGCCGCGTTTTTCGCCGGTCTCGAAGACATCGAACACCGGCCCCACACGCTGTATTTCGATCGTTACCCGGCTGGTCGCGAGGCCACCGTCTATTGGGGCCAGCTCGATCTGAAGTTCCGCAACAACACCAAGTACCCGATCTACATCCAGGGGTTCATCAAGAAGTCCGGCTCCGGTCACCGTGGCAGCATCACCTTCCGGATGTGGTCCATCAAGACCTATGACAAAATCGTTGCGACTGATCCGGTTAAGTCCGGCTTCTACAGCGGCGAGACGGTCACCATCCGGAACGACCCGAAGTGCAAGCCGCAGTCACCCATCCGGGGATTCACCGTGACCTGGTCGCGGCTGTTCTACCAGGGCGGCGAAGTGGTGAAGAAAGAGGACTACTCCTGGAAGTACTCGGCAGGCAAGCGGATTCTTTGTGAATACGACGAGCCCGGTGATCCTCCTGGCGACGACCAGTAGGTCGAGCCTGACGGGCACGGTAAGCTGTCCTGGGAAGGGAGCGCAGTGACCTACATAATCGGATTGCCTTGCGTCGATGTCAAAGACCGCGCATGTGTCGACGAATGCCCAGTCGACTGCATCTATGAGGGAAACCGGATGCTCTACATCCACCCCGAGGAGTGCGTCGACTGCGGAGCCTGCGAACCCGCCTGCCCGGTGGAGGCCATCTACTACGAAGACGATGTTCCTGAGGGCGAGGAAGCCTTTGTGGCCGCAAACGCCGAGTTCTTCGATGAGATCGGCTCGCCCGGTGGTGCTGCCATGCAAGGCCCAATCGACGGTGATCACAAGCTGATCGAATCCCTGCCACCACAAGCCTGATGATTCGGCTCTCTTCGCGGTTGCCGGACTTCCCGTGGGACAGTCTGCGGGCGGCCCGCGAACTCGCGGCGGCCCACCCCGACGGCATCGTCGACCTATCGGTGGGCACCCCGGTGGACCCGGTGCCGACCCTGGCCAGAAAAGCTCTTGCCGACGCCAGCGACGCACACGGCTATCCAACCGTCTGGGGAACCCCGGAACTGCGGCGAGCCATCCAGGACTATTTCGAGCGGCGCTGGCGCTCAGTACCGTTGACCGAACGACACGTCCTGCCAGTGATCGGCACCAAGGAACTGGTGGCGTGGCTGCCTAGCTTGCTCGGGCTTGGCCCCGACCACAGCGTGGTGTACCCAAGCCTCGCCTATCCCACCTATGAGGTAGGGGCGCTGACTGCAGGCGCCAAGCCGGTCGCGCTCGATACTCCGGAGCAGGCCCCCAAAGACACGGCGCTCATCTGGGTGAACTCGCCAAGCAATCCGACCGGGCGGATCGCCGCCGTTTCCGAGCTGCGAGCCTGGGTCGAGGTTGCCCGGCAACGCGGCGCGGTATTAGCCAGCGACGAGTGCTACGGCGAACTCGGCTGGGAGGAAGAACCGGTATCGGTGCTCGACCCACGGGTCAACGATGGCGATCTCATCGGGCTGTTGGCCGTCTCCTCGCTGTCGAAACGCTCCAATGCGGCCGGTTATCGCATGGGCATGGTCGTCGGCGATCCCGATCTCGTGATGGAACTGGTGGGTAGCCGCAAGCACCTAGGAATGATGGTGCCGACCCCGGTGCAGGCAGCGATGACGGCGCTGCTGGCGGACCAGGAACACGTCGAGCAGCAGCGCGGCCGCTACCTGGCCCGGCGGGCAAAACTGCTCCCCGCGCTGCAGGCAGCAGGATTTAGGATCGAGCACTCCCAGGGCTCGTTGTATCTGTGGGCCACGAGGGACGAGCCGTGCCGCGACAGCCTCACCTGGCTGGCCGAGCGAGGCATCCTGGTGGCGCCAGGCGATTTTTATGGTTCACAGCGCCACGTCCGGGTGGCGTTGACAGCCACCGATGAACGGATCCAAGCGGCGGCGGCCCGGCTACTGGGTTAGCTCTAGTATGGCCGTGTCGGCCTCGCCCGCGGTCGCGGTCTGCCAGGCAGGATCCGGGCCGATGCGCCAGGTGAGTTCTGCCACCGTCGCCGACTCGATGCCGACCTGATGGGTGAAGCTCAAGGCGAGTTGCGTGGCGGCCCAAAGCTGCAGTTGGTCGGTGCCGCGGAGTACAAGTTGCTGCCCGGTTTTCGAAGCCTCGACCCCAGGTACGGTAGCCAGCACCCGATCCAACAGTTGCGTGTCGCCGGGGGTGAGGTCACCTCCGGTGCAGCCGAAACTGCCCGGTTTGGTGCCGCGCAGTGCCCCAGCTAGTGCCCGCGCATTGGCCTCGTGCTTGCGATAGGCATCCGGGTAGGCGCTACGCTGCACGGCTTGGGCAGTCTCGGTGATGTCTCCGGTCTGCCAATCGGAGACCTTCACTAGGGCCTCGTAAAACTTGGCGGAGGAATACCACGGGTCCTGAATCTGTTCCGGGGTGCCCCAGCCTTGCGACGGCCGCTGTTGGAACAGCCCGAGCGAGTCGCGGTCGCCGTAGTCAAGATTGCGTAACCCCGACTCCTGCCAGGCGGTTGCTAGCGCAATGATCGCAGCCCGCTCCGGCAGGCCTCGCTCAAACGAGGAAGCAACAATTATTGCGGCGTTACCGGCCTGCTCGGGGGTCAGGCTCACCTTCGTCTCACCGGCTATCGCGTAACAACGGTCGGGGGTCAGCTGCTCGCGCAGCAACAGGTAGCTCTGGGTGCCCGCGACACCAAGCAACACCACGACGACAATGGCGACTATTGCCCAGATAGCTTTGCGGGACATCAGTTTGTGTGCAATTCGTCGTTGAGTGCGACCGCCCGGCTGCCGCGCGATTTGGCGATCACCTGGCCAGTCACCGAGTCACGCAGGAACAGCCAACCGGATTGCCCGGAAAGCTCAGCAGCCTTAACGATGCTGCCGTCCGGCAGCCCCACCTTCGTTCCGGCGGTCAGGTACAACCCGGCCTCGACGATACAGTCGTCACCGAGGGAGATGCCGATGCCGGATTCCGCACCCAGCAGGCAGCGCTCGCCGAGCCGAATCACCTCATTGCCGCCGCCAGACAGCGTCCCCATGATTGAGGCGCCGCCGCCAACATCGGAGCCTGCGCCGACCACCACACCCGCGGAGATGCGGCCCTCGATCATGGAGGTGCCGAGGGTGCCGGCATTGAAGTTCACGAAGCCTTCGTGCATGACAGTGGTGCCGGGTGCCAGGTGGGCACCCAGCCGCACCCGGTCGGCGTCGGCGATGCGAACCTCGCTGGGAACCACGTAGTCGGTCATCCGGGGGAATTTGTCCACGCCGAATACCTGCAGCTGCCCGCCCCGGGCGCGCAGCGCCAACTGCAGGCTGGGCAGCAGCGCCGGAGGTATCGGGCCGAGGTTGGTCCAGGCGTTGTTGGGCAGCACCCCGAACAGGCCGTCCAGGTTCAACCCGTGCGGCTGCACGAGCCGGTGGCTCAACAAGTGGAGGCGTAGATAGGCATCCGCGACATCTTGCGGTGCCTGATTCAAGTCGATGGTTACCAGCAGCGGCTCGGTGGCGACGCGCCGAAGCTCGTCACGGTGCGCGGCAGCGGCAAGCCCGTCGGGCGGCTGCGATTGGGCAGTTCTGCCGAGCTGCGGGGAAGGGAACCAAGCATCAAGAACCTGGCCGTCCAAGTGACGGCTGATGAGGCCCCAACCTGAGGCCTGGGTGGCGGTATCGCTCATGAAACGAAGTCTACCGGGACTGGCAGTAGCGGTGCCGTCGCCGACGGTAGCCACCCGGTATTGTGCTGCCATGGAATTGGAGCTGCGCGCCGAGCTGGGGGAGCTGACCCAGGCGCTGGTCGATGTGGAAAGTGTGTCGGGCAACGAGGATCAGCTCGCCGGGCTGGTAGCTGACGCGCTAGCAAAGTGTCGCCACCTAGAGCTGATTCGCGACGGCAACTGTGTGGTGGCCAGAACCAACCTTGGCCGCCCACAACGGGTGGTAATTGCTGGGCATCTGGACACGGTGCCGGTCGCTGACAACCTGCCATCCCGGCGGGAAGCCCACCCCGAAGGTGAGCGCATCATTGGTCGCGGCACCTGCGACATGAAGGGCGGCGTCGCGGTGGCGCTGCGGCTGGCCGCCGAGCTAGTGGCGCCGGTTCGCGACATCACCTGGATCTTTTACGACAACGAAGAGGTCGACGCCGAACGTAACGGTCTGCGGCGGCTCGCGCAGCACCGGCCCGACCTGTTGGCAGGCGACTTTGCGGTGCTGATGGAGCCCACGGGCGCGCAGATCGAGGGCGGTTGCCAGGGCAGTTGCCGGGTCGTCATCCGCAGCGACGGCAAGGCGGCCCACAGTGCGCGCTGGTGGCGCGGCCGCAACGCGATCCACGCCCTAGCGGACGTGCTAGCCAGGCTGAACGCCTATGAGCCGCGGGAGGTCGAGGTAGATGGGCTGGTCTACCGCGAAGGCCTGAATGCGATCCGGATCGGCGGCGGCGTCGCGGGCAACGTGATTCCACCCAAGGCCGAGATTGAGATTAACTACCGCTTCGCCCCAGACAAGTCCGGGGACGACGCACTGGCCGAACTAAAGCGAGTATTCCGTGACTACGAACTGCAGGTCGTCGACATGAGCCTGCCCGCCCGGCCCGGGCTGGATATGCCGTTGGCCCGCGAGTTCGTTGCCGCCGTCGGCAAAGAGCCAAGAGCCAAGTACGGCTGGACCGACGTATCGCGCTTCGCCGCGCTGGGCATCCCAGCCGTTAACTACGGCCCGGCCGATCCCAGCGTCGCCCACGCCGACGATGAGTTCTGCCCGGTTGCCGACCTGGTGAGCTGCGAGGCTGGGCTGCGCAACTGGTTGACCAAGCAAGTAACCGAAGGATCCCAATCATGAACAAACGACGAAGCGGCGCTGTCGTGCTGCGAAATGCGAAGCAGCAGCCGACCGCCGACCAGAGCCTGCTCACGCAGCGATTCGGGGAGGACCCGTGGCGGGTGCTACGGATCCAATCCGAGTTCGTGGAAGGCTTCGAGGCGCTGCGCGACCTGGGCCCGGCAATCAGCTTGTTCGGCTCGGCCCGCATCGCGCCGAACCACCCCCACTACGCCGCCGCGCAGGCCATCGCGGAGCGGCTGGTCGATGCTGGCTGGGCGGTCATTACCGGCGGCGGCCCCGGCACCATGGAGGCCGGTAACAAGGGCGCTGCGCAGGCCGGCGGCCAATCAATCGGCCTGGGCATCGAGTTGCCGTTTGAGCAGGGCCTCAACGAATACGTCACCCTGGGCATCAACTTCCGGTATTTCTTCGCCCGCAAGACGATGTTCCTGAAGTACTCGCAGGGCTTCGTGGTGCTGCCGGGGGGAGTGGGGACCCTTGATGAAATGTTCGAGGCGTTGACGCTGATCCAGACCGGAAAAGTTCAGAACTTCCCCGTCGTGCTATACGGCAAGAGTTATTGGGGCGGCTTGCTGCAGTGGCTGCACGATGCTGTCGCCGACGGCGGTTACATTGCCGCCGAGGACTTAGACCGGCTGCACCTCACCGACGACATCGATGAGGTCATCGAACTAGTCGGCCAGCCGGAGGTCTGACGTGGAGTGGGTACTTGTCCTAGTGGCGATCGCGGTGCTCGGTGTGGCCGCCTGGGCTGGCACCGGCAAGCTTGGCGAGATGCCGCCGGTGGTGACCGACCGCCCCAAGGGCAGGATCCCTGACGGGCCACTCACGCCGGAATTGTTAGCCGCGCTGCAACTGCCTCGGGCCAGCAGCGGCTACTCCCGGCAGCAGGTGGACGATCACCTCAGCGCCCTCGTTGCCGGTGACGAGCCGGATCCCAGTTTCGATGTCGTCGCTGGCGGCTACGACATGCAGGTAGTCGATGAACTGCTGGCGCGGTTCGAGCAGCCAACAGGGTCTGTCGCAGCAGAACAGTCGCGACCTAAGCGAAGCGATGACGACGCGAGTGCCACCGCCGAACCGAAACAACCATCGGTGCCAACCGACGAGCCCGCTGCAGCCGAGCAGGCAGCGATTGCAGCCGAAACAGCGCCGCTGGAGCAGGAGGAGTCCCAAGCTGATTTCGTGGCCGACGAAGCCGATCCCGAGGAGCCGCCCGCGGAAGAAACCACCGCCAATACCTAACTATCGGCCGAGATAAGGAATAATGGGTGGTAACTAATCCCGGAAAGGAACGAGGTTCGCGATGGCAGCGATGAAGCCCCGCACTGGCGATGGACCCATGGAGGTCACCAAGGAGGGACGCGGAATCATCATGCGTGTTCCGGTAGACGGTGGTGGTCGGCTGGTCGTCGAGATGAACTCAGAGGAGGCCGATGCGTTGCTGGCAGCGCTGACTGGTGTGGTCGGCTAACTGGGAACAAATACGATTTATGGCTTGGGGCCGCCGGGTAACCGGCGGCCCCAAGCCATGCTATTGGCGGTGCTACCGCGCCGCGTGGCGATTAATAGCCCGCTGGTACACGGCCACAGTTTCGCGGGCGATCTTTTCCCAAGAGAACTCGGCGATGCAACGCTTGCGGCCAGCCAGCCCGAAGGATCGAGCCAGCTGTTCATCTCGGGTCACCTGGTTGATACGTTCGGCCAGCTGCGACTCGAAGTTCGCCACGAAGGCCGGATCGTCTGCCTGCTGCGGATCGTAGGGAACCAGCAGGCCGGTTTCGCCGTCCACGACGACCTCGGGAATGCCTCCCACGGCGCTAGCCACTACGGCCGTCTCGCAGGCCATAGCCTCCAGGTTCACGATGCCGAGCGGCTCGTAGACGCTGGGGCAGGCGAAGACGGTGGCATGGGTGAGTACCTGCCGTACCGAGGCCCGCGGCAGCATCTCTTGTACCCAAATGACGCCCGCGCTGCGCTGGGCATTCAGGTTGGCGAAGGCCTCCTGGAACTCGGCGGCGATTTCCGGGGTGTCTGGGGCGCCAGCGAGCAGCACCACCTGGGTGTCGGGATCAAGCTCAGCGGCCGCCCGCACCAGATGGATCAGCCCCTTCTGCCGGGTGATGCGTCCCACAAACACCACCGACGGCCGATCCAGGTCAATGCCTAGGCCGGTGACCACATCGGTTTGCGGGTCGGGCCTGAACTCGTCGGGGTCGATGCCGTTCTTGACGACATGCACCCGGTTCGGATCCAAGTTCGGGTAGCTCGCCAGCACGTCTTTACGCATGCCCTCACTGACCGAGATCACCGCATCAGCGGCCTCGAAGGAGGTCTTTTCCGCCCACAGGCTGACCGCGTAACCGCCGCCCAGCTGCTCTGCCTTCCACGGCCGGTGCGGCTCCAGCGAATGGGATGTCACCACGTGGGCGGTGTCGTTCAGCAGCCCCGCAAGGTGGCCGCCCATGTTGGCATACCAGGTGTGGGTATGGATCACGTCAGCATCTGCCGCAACGGCGGCGGCCATCGACAGGTCGGCCCCGAGCACACGCAGCGCCGGGTTCGCTCCTGCCGGAAAGTCTTCGGCATGGGCGGTTGCCCCGTCTCGTTCGGGGCCCATGCAATGCACCTCTACATCGATGAACTTCCGCAGTTGTGGCACGAGTTGTCCCACGTGCACGCCAGCGCCGCCATAGATATGGGGCGGATACTCCCGGGTAAGAAGAGACAGCTTCATGGCCTGATCGTGGCACATAGGTGACTGTTTCGCTTGGCTTAGCGCAGTATTGCCCGTTTCGTTGAGTCAGTGCGCTAGGTTCGAGATATGCCAGCAGGTCCGAAGATTTTGTCTATTGTCCTAGCGGGTGGTGAGGGCAAGCGCCTCATGCCGTTGACTGCGGATCGAGCCAAACCGGCCGTTCCCTTCGGCGGTAACTACCGGCTGATTGACTTCGTGCTGTCGAATCTGGCCAACTCTGGTTTGAACCAGGTTGCGGTGTTGACCCAGTACAAGTCCCACTCCCTGGATCGTCACATCTCGATGACGTGGCGGTTCTCCACCCTGCTCGGGGCGTTCGTGGCGGCGGTGCCAGCGCAGCAGCGGTTAGGTCCTCGCTGGTTCCTGGGCTCGGCCGATGCCATCTTCCAGTCGCTAAACCTGATCCGTGACGCCGACCCCGACTACGTCGTGGTCTTCGGGGCCGACAACATCTACCGCATGGACGTTTCCCAGATGGTCGATGCCCACATCGATTCGGGGCTCGGTGCCACGGTCGCTGGAATCCGTGTCCCCCGCGACGAGGCCAGCGCCTTCGGCATCATTGATGCTGGCCCGAACAACGTGATCAAGAGCTTCCTGGAAAAGCCCAGCGATCCGCCGGGGCTGCTTGATTCCCCGGAGGAGTCGCTGGCTTCGATGGGTAACTATGTCTTCACCAGGAAGGCCTTGGTTGAGGCGCTGCGAGCCGACGCCGAGAATCCCGATGCCAGGCATGACATGGGTGGCGATGTGGTTCCGTGGTTCACCGCACAGTCGCAGGCGCAGGTCTATGACTTCAAGGACAACGTGGTTCCTGGCGCTACCGAGAAAGACATCAACTACTGGCGTGACGTTGGCACCATCGACGCCTACCACGAAGCCCACATGGATCTGGTTTCGGTGGACCCAGAGTTCAGCCTCTATAACCAGAAGTGGCCGATCCTCACCCACACCCCGCCGCTGCCAGGCGCCAAGTTTGTGCTGCGCGGCAAGGCGGAAGATTCCATCGTCAACGCGGGCTGCGTCATTTCCGGCGGGGAAGTGGAACGGACCGTGTTGGGGCCAAGCGTGCGCATCGATAAGTGGTCGCAAGTTAGCGACTCGGTGCTGATGGATAGTGTCAAGATAGGCCGTGATGTGGTCGTGCGTCGGGCGATCCTGGACAAGCATGTGCGGGTACCAGATGGGGTGCAGATCGGGGTAGATCACGAACACGATCTGGCTCGTGGCTTCCACGTCTCCGAGGGCGGCGTCGTCGTCATCGGCAAGGACGCAGTGGTGCCGGAGCACTAGCCGGTCAGCGGCAGGTCAGTTCTTGACGGCGACGAGCAGGCCGTTACCAACCGGTAGCAGCGCCTGCTCGTAGGCCTTCGCCTCGGTGATCGCGGCAAGCGCCTCACCGATGATGATCGCTTCGTCGCTTTCTGGTGCTGCTTCGGCGACCTCGCCAAACCACAGGCAGTCGTGCATGGCTAGCAGCCCGCCCGGGCGGAGCAGTCGGCTGGCTTCGGCAACGTATTCGCCGTATTCAACCTTGTCGCCGTTAATGAAGACGATGTCGTAGGCGCCGTCCCGTAGCTTGGGCAGCACTCCAAGGGGGTTCCCGGCGATCAGCCGATACTGGTTGGCAGAGTAGCCGGCCTTCGCAAAGCATTGCTTGGCTATCAGTTGCGGTTCGGGTTCGGCGTCAATGCTGGTGAGGACACCGTCGGCCATGCCGGACAGGAAAGCCAGCCCGGAGGCCCCCATCGCCGTGCCAATCTCGATTACGGCATTGGCTTGCATCAGGCGCGCCAACACCCGCAGCGTGGCGGCTACCCCCAAACTGATGGGTCGTACCCCGGCAAGGATCGCTTCATCCCGGGCTTCGCTAATGATGTCCGGCAGCGGGGCGTAATCGTCGGCGTATTCCCAGGAACGTGCGTCGGGGGCGCCGGGAGTGCTGGCGTAGTCTTTCATCCGATCAAGTTTACTCTGACTTGCCCGGATGATGTGCTAGCGGCGCATAGTTGGCTGATCACGTCTAAACTGAGCAACATCGTTGGTTGGGGGTGAGCTGCACATCGTGGCGGCCCCGCGGTGACGGTCGTACCGTCGGTTCCGAGGAGGAGGCAGTGATGCGCGCGTACCTAGTTGGCCCAACTTTGGCGACTGTGGTGGTATCTCGATGACGGCGGCTGAAGCGGCGACGGTTCAGCCGGTGTTTGGCCGGGTGCTAACGGCCATGGTTACGCCGATGACGGCTGATGGCTCCTTGGACCTGGCAGCCGCCGGGAAACTGGCGGCGCACCTGGTGGACGATCTGGGCAACGATGGCCTGGTGATCAATGGGACCACGGGTGAGGCGCCGACCACCTCTGATGACGAAAAGCGGCTGCTGCTGCGCGAGGTTGTGGCGGCCGTGGGGGACCGCGCCAGCGTCGTCGCAGGAGTCGGCACTAACGACACCCGGCACACGATCAAACTAGCCAACGAAGCCGAAGTCGCCGGTGCCGACGGGCTGCTTGTGGTTACCCCGTACTATTCCCGGCCTCCCGTGACCGCGTTGGAGGACCACTTCTTGAGCGTCGCGGAAGCGGCCCGAATCCCGATCATGCTCTATGACATTCCGCATCGTTCCGGCATCCCGATCCCGGAAGCCAGCCTGATCAAGTTGGCCGATCATCCACGCATCGTCGCCGTCAAGGACGCCAAGGGCGACTTGGTCTCCTCAGCTACCGTGATCGCGCAGACCACCTTGCAGTATTACGCTGGGGACGACGCCTTACTGCTGCCGCTGCTCGCATTAGGCGGCGTCGGCGTGGTCGGCACTTCGACCCACTTCACCGCGCCGCAGGCGCACGCGATCATCGACGCCTTCCTGGCAGGCGATACGCAAGCCGCAGTCGCGGTCAGCCAGGCTGTGCTGCCGGTTTTCCGCGGAGTATTCGCTACTCAGGGGACGATGATGGTGAAGGCAGCGTTGGCTGAGCGTGGCATGCCGGTCGGTGGTTGCCGCCCGCCGATGGGCGTCGTCCCGCCCGAGATGCTGGCTAGCTTTATGAAAAAGCTAGATTTTTTGAGATAATTGCTTGCTTGGTGGAACCAAACAGCCGAGTTATGCGTTATTGACAGTTAGGAGCGGTGATTCGGGTATCCGGGTTACCTGCTATCGGGGGAGAGGGCAGTCGATGCTTCGAGGCAAAGACCAGTCGGCCAAGGAGGCCGCTGGTTGGGCTGCGCCCACCTGGGCGGAGTTGGTCAGCGAGCACTCCGAGCGGGTGTACCGGCTGGCCTATCGCCTCACGGGCAACAAGCACGACGCCGAGGACTTGACCCAAGATGTTTTCGTGCGGGTCTTTCGTTCTATCCACACGTTCAAGCCGGGCACCTTGGAGGGCTGGCTGCATCGCATCACCACCAATCTTTTCCTGGACGGTGCTAGGCGCAAG
Source organism: Arachnia propionica (assembly GCA_002748325.1). GTDB lineage: Bacteria > Actinomycetota > Actinomycetes > Propionibacteriales > Propionibacteriaceae > Arachnia > Arachnia propionica_A. Next base: position 21,262 of record PDSD01000021.1, read on the forward strand.
GCGCGGATTCGGATGGATCTCGCCAGCAGTGCGCCGGAGCAAATCTGGGGTGCCGTAGACAGCTCCGAGGAGCAGCATCTGCAAGATGCGTTAGATGCGGATGTCTTGGCGGCGCTGGGCCAGCTTGCGCCCGAACGGCGAGTAGCCGTCGTCTTGTGCGACATCGAGGGATTGAGCTACGAAGAGATCGCGGAAGTGCTCGATCTCAAACTGGGCACGGTACGCAGCCGCATCTCGCGCGGGCGCACCCAACTACGTAAACTGCTGGCCCACCGGGCGCCCAGTCGGGGACGCAAACGATATCTCGGGGTTGGCTGATCGTGGCTTCGGGGATGCCTGGTTGCCAGCGCTTTCAGCCCGATCTTTCACCATTTGTCGACGGCAGATTGTCGCAGCGACGGTTTGAGCAGGTCGGCTATCACGTTGCAGGCTGTGAATCTTGTCGCCGTGAGGTGCAATCGCTGCGGGAGGTTCGCGGTGCGCTGAACGTGAGCGGACAGGCGGTTCCCGACGTACCAGCAGACTTGGCGAGCCGGTTGCAACTGATCGCTGGAGCTGAGGCAAATTCGCCGTTGTACCTGGCAAGCGGCACTTCGCAGGGGCTGCCTAGGCGGCGGCACCTCCTGGGACGCGCACTGCTCGGCGGCGGGCTACTCACCTTCGGGGCGTTGGCCTCGCTAGTTTTCCTTGCGCTGCTGGTGGCTCCTGACCCGCCCCGGATCGACGACGCGGTTCAGCTCGCCAAACAACAACACTTCCAGGCGATGGCTGCCACCTCGGTCGACGAACCGGTGGGCGCCGCGCTGCTGGCCTCCGAACTATTCCCCGATGTGTGGACCCTTGACCACTATGTGCCGCGCAAGGGAGTACTGGGACAGGCCGTATCGGTGGAGTTCCCCGAGGTCACGGACTTGTTGTCGCAGACCATCACCCAGTCCGTCTCCTACGCGGGCACGCAGCGGGTATGGATTGCCGACGAGCGAGGGTTCTTCTACGCCGACGTCGAAGTCTCCAAGGTGCCAGGCGAGGGGGTGCAGCTGCAGGTAATGAGCACCGAGGGGGACGCTTCGTCAGCCTGGCTGATCAACTCGCCGCAGTGGGACTTCGCGGGCATCCCGACCACCTGGAACTACCGCCTTTACGACTGCCTTGAGCAAGTCGCTGGCAGGTGGGCGAAGATCGTTGAAGCCTACGACGACCAACAGCGGCCAATCGCCCGCTGGTGGCTCGACGACGCCAACGGGCTGCTGCTGTGGTCCGAGCACTACGACCATGACGGTTACCCCGTCGTTGCGTACGGCTTCATTGAGCTGGATCTGGGTGGCAGCCGACTAGAGCCCTTCACTGGCCTCGAGATCGCCATGCAGCCGGTGTCTGCCAGCGGCACAACTGATTGGTGTCAGGGGTTGCTGGCTTGTCCGCCAGAGCTGGCTGGGCTGCCGCTGGTCGCCTATTCCGATGCTGGCACCGCGGGCGAGGAAAGCATGCGGCTGGTCTACTCCGATGGTTTCCGAACCCTGAGCGTGTGCTGGGTGCCTGGCATTCTGGACGCTGAACAGCTTGAGGTCGTCGACCATTCCAGCTCGCAGGTCAACGTGATGGCCTGGCAGACCAGCGACGGCGTCATCACGGTGGCTACGAACGGCAGGATGGAACTCCTGCGCCAAGCCAGTGAGCAGTTGCCAAGCCCGGAGGGATATAGCTCTGACCTGGGTGAGCAGTTCTGGAATGGTGTGCGCCGACTCGTGGGGGTTCGCTGATCGCGGCGGGAAACCGGTAGCCTAGGCACATGCTCTTCAACATTGATCCAGCGGAGTTTGTGCTGCTGCTCGTGTTGGGGATCATCGTGTTTGGCCCAGAGAAGCTGCCGGCCTTCTCCCGCAAAGCCGCCCGGGTGTTCGTCTATCTTCGCGACATCGCCAACAACGCGCAGACGCAGTTGCGGTCTGAACTTGGGCCAGAGTTCTCTGACCTGGAGATAAAAGACTTAAACCCCAAGGCGTTCGTGGCCAAACACATGAAAGCTGAGATCGAGGCCATCGAGGCCGCTCGGCAAGATCTGGTAGCAGCTAAGAAGAGCCTGGACGATGCTGCCCGGCTGGTCGGTAAGGAAACACAAGACGCGGCCGAGATTGCCCAGGGCGAGGACATGGCGGGCGATGAAGCAGCGATCGCGGCACCGGCGGCGACGCCGGCGCAGGCGGTCGCGGCCCCAGCCGCACCCAAGGCTGCCCTCGCCGGGACGGCCGAACTACTGTGGGATCCCGAGGCTACCTAGGTCGTTGCCAACCTGAGCTGCGAGCCGACCAGGCTCTTGCGGCGGGCAGTCACGGCCGTCGCCAACTCGACCAGTGCCTTCGCGGCAGGATGATCTGGCTGCTGCAGTACGATGGGAACGCCCCGGTCGCCGCCAGCCAGCAATTGCTCATCGAAGGGGATTTGTCCCAGCAGCGGGACGGTGTAGCCGACCCGATCGGTTAGGGTTTCCGCGATCTCGACGCCGCCACCTGAGCCGAATATTTCCCGCCGGTGCGACTGGTCACAGTGCGGGCAGGTGATCTCGATCCAGCTCATGTTCTCGATCACACCGAGGATGCGTTGTTCCATGATGTCGGCCATGGCTCCGGCCCGCTCGGAAACCTCCGAAGCTGCCTGCTGGGGTGTCGTCACCACCAGCACCTGCGAGGTAGGCAGTTTCTGCCCGAGGCTCATGGCGATATCGCCGGTGCCGGGGGGCAGGTCGAGCAGCAGGTAATCCAGATCGCCCCAGTAAACGTCGGCGAGCAACTGCGTCAACGCTCGATCCATGATCGGGCCGCGCCAGGCCACGACCTGGTCTCGGCTGGGCTTCAGCATGCCAACACTAATTACGCGGATGTTGTTGGGGCCGGGAACCGGCATGATCATGTCGTCCACAACGGTGGGCCGGGCGTCTCCCAGCCCCAGCAGGTCCGGTACCGAGTGGCCGTAGACGTCAGCGTCGAGGATGCCAACATTCTTGCCCTGCTGTGCCAGTGCCACCGCCAGATTCACCGTCACGGAAGACTTGCCAACCCCGCCCTTGCCCGAGGCGACTGCGATGACGGTGGTCAAATCACCTGGCCGCCCAAACGGGATCTCGCGGACTGGCTGATTGCCCTGCAGCAGCCGACGCATCGCCTCGCGCTGCTCTTCGTTCATGTGCCCGAGTTCTACGGCTAAGCTGGTGACGCCGTCGACGGCCGACACCGCCTGCTCGACCCGCGCCCGGATTTCCGAGCGCATCGGGCAAGTTGGGACCGTCAACAAAATCTTGATCGTGGCTGAACCCGCTTCGTCCACCTGTATGTCATCGACCATGCCAAGGTCGGTGATCGGGCGATGAATCTCGGGGTCTTCCACGCCATGCAGCGCGACGCGAATGTTGGCTAGTAGCTGTTCTGAATCACTCATCGCTATCAATTATGCCTGCTGCCGGCGAGGTTCGCGCAGCCAGGGAGTCGCTGAGCAGAACCACGCTGGCGGCTACCAGTGCTGGCAGCCACAACGAGACGGGGCTGGCCAGAATGACGATCGCCGATCCAAGCACCACGTTCACCGCTAGCCGCTGGGGATAGTCCAACCGTTGCCGGGAAGCGGGCGCGATCCAGCGACGCCACACCACCGCGTAGCCCAGCAGCGTGAATACACACAGCACCCCCGCCAACCAATCGCTGCCAGCTAAGTGCCACAGCGACCACAACGCACAAGCCAGTAGCCCCAAATGGCCCAGGAATAGTGTTACGGAATACCACCGGATTGGCTGATCCGCTGCGGCTGCCTGCTTAGTCATGCTTCTCCTCGAGTCGGTCGAGAGCTTTGTGCAGGTCTCGTAGCTCGCCGCGCACGAAATCACGGGTTGCCAGCTCACCTAGGTGCATGCGGATGGCTGCGATCTCGCGGGCGAGGAAGTCCATGTCTGCCCGGGATTGGGCTGCGATCCGCCGATCCTCGTCCAGGCTCAGCTTGTCTCGGGTCTCTTGCCGGTTCTGGGCCAACAGGATCAGCGGAGCCGCGTATGAGGCCTGGGTGGAAAAGAACAGGTTGAGCAAGATGAACGGGTAAGGATCCCAGGCGAATCGGTACAGGCCAACTATGTTTAGCGCGATCCAGATCACGACGAACACCGTCATGTAGGCGATGAATCGGCCGGTGCCCATGAACCGGGCTGAGGCCTCAGCGAAATCGCCGAACGCCTCGGAATCAATCCACACCTTAGGCAGCCGCCGCCGACGGGTCTGCGGGGTGGACAGGGACTCTTGCTTAGCCATTGCCCACTTCCTCCCTGGTCACATCGTCCATGTGCTCCGAGCGCCAGTCGTCAGGCAGCATGTGGTCGAGCAAGTCGTCAACCGTCACGGCCCCCACTAACTGATTCTTGCGGTTCACCACCGGGGCCACAACCAGGTTGTAGATCGCGAAGAACCGGCTCACCTGGGCCAGCGGGCTGTCGGTGGACATTGGCTCCAAGTTCGTATCCAACATGCTGGCAACCAGCAGGGTTGGGGCCGAACGCAGCAGCTGTTGGATGTGGACGGCCCCCACATAGCGACCCGACGGCGTCTCCAACGGCGGGCGGCACACGAACACCATGGATGCCAACGCCGGGGTGAGTGCCTCCTGGCGGCAGCGCGCTAGGGCCTCGGCGACAGTCGCATCCGTGTCGACGATGATTGGCTCTGGGGTCATCATGCCGCCAGCGGTGAAATCGTCATAGAGCAGCAGCCGCCGCACATCCGAAGCTTCCTCTGGCTCCATGTGGCTAAGCAGGCTTTCTGCCATCTCGTCTGGGAGTTGCCCGACGAGGTCTGCCGCATCGTCGGGATCCATTTCCTCGATGATGTCGGCGGCGCGCTCAGTGTCCAGGGTTGAGATCAGCTCTATCTGCTCGTCCTCGGGTAGCTCCTCGATGGCCTCGGCCAACGACTCGTCGTCGAGTGCCGCGACTACGGCGCTTCGTTGCTCTGGCTCCAAGTCGTGCAGCTGGCGGGCCACGTCGGCTGGTTTCATGTCGGCGAAATCCGCGACGATGTGAGCGGCTGTGCGCCCGGCCGACAGCGTCAGCATGGGTACCGTCTGCCAGGACACCACCTCGGTTTGGCCGCGGCCACCGAAGCCGAATCGGCTGACGTTCTTGCGGGTGTTGAGGGCCACTGCTCGCAGCTCCCATTCTCGGCTGCGCACTTCCAGCATCGAGACGTCAAAGATGCGGCTCGGGGTTTCCCTCGGCACGCTGGAATCAAACAAATCGCGTGCCACCAGCAGCTCGGAATCCCGCCGTTGGAAGCGGCGGGTGTCTACTTGGCCACGGATCGCGACCTGGTTGATGGTGATGCTGTGCACCCGAATCATGGGCACGAAGATCAGTTGCCGGGCGAATAGCTCGGCCACCAGTCCGCGGACCCGTGGTGCCAAATTTCCGCTTCGCAGGTAGAAGACCACGTCCTTCACTCGGCCAACCTGGGTGCCAGTGGCGTCGACGAGGGGCAGGCCGATAACCCGGGAGATAAAGACGTGCTCGTCGTTGGTCTTCATAGGAGTGAATCTACACCGCCAAACCAGATCGTGTTGAGTGCGGCCGCTAGAGTGTCGGTAGGCTCGTCGCAGCAACTAGGAAGACGGCAAGATGAAACTTGAATGGACGATTTTTGACCCGCCTGCCGAGCATGGCCCGGTGCTGTTGCTGGGGGCTAGTTTGGGCGGTAATTCGGCCAGGCAGTGGACGCCGGTAGCCCGACAGCTCGCCCGGCGGGCCACGGTAGTCTTCGTGGATTTGCCGGGGCACGGGGCCTCGCATGGCTGGGATGATGATGAGCCCGCCACCCTGGAAAGTGTGGCTGCAAGCATCGTTGCCGTGGCGCGACAGGTGCGGCAGCGCTTCCCGGGACGGCCGTTGTTTTTCGCGGGACTCTCCATCTCGGGTGCCACCGCCTTGTACCTTGCTCGCGACTACGCCGCCGAGCTTGATGGTATCGCAGTGGTGGCATCCGCGCCGAAGATTGGGGAACCAGCCGCGTGGCACGAACGGGCGCAGTTGGTGGCAGCAGGCGGCACCGCACAGCTGGTGCCGGCCACGCAGCAGCGATGGTTCAGCCCCCAATTCCAAGCCGAACAACCAGACCTCGTCGCAGCGATCATGGCCGACCTGGCGGCTGCCGACGATCACAGCTACGCCCAGCTGTGTCGAGCGTTGGCAGTGCATGACCTGCGTGCCGAGCTGGCCGGGATCACGCTGCCCGCGCTGATTATTGCCGGCGAAGCGGACGAGACCACCCCGCTGGCCCAAGTGCGCGACCTCGCTTCGGCTCTCCCGCAGGCAAAACTGACAGTGCTACCGGGCGCGGCGCATCAGGTGCCAGCTGCTAAGCCGGTCGAGGTGGCCGCCGAACTGCTGGAGTTCTGCGGCTAAGCGTGGCTCAGGCCTCGACCTCGCTTTGGTCCCCGCTCCAAAGCGTGTGGAAACTGCCATCGGCGTCGACGCGACGATAGGTGTGGGCGCCGAAATAGTCGCGCTGCGCCTGAATCAACGCGGCGGGCAGCCTAGGGGAGCGCAGCCCGTCGTAGTAGGCCAGTGAGGACGAGAAGGCGGGTGTGGGGATACCAGCCTTGGCTGCCAGGGCCACGATTCGGCGCCACGATTCCAGCCCTTCGGCGACCGCGTTGCTGAAGTACTCGTCGCTTAACAGCAGCGCCAACTGTGGGTCACGTTCGTAGGCTTCGGTGATGCGGTTCAGGAACCGGGCCCGAATGATGCAGCCGTCGCGCCAGATGCGAGCCATCGCTCCCCGGTCGATGTGCCAGTCGTATTCGTCGCTGGCGGCCGCGATCTGGTCGAAGCCTTGGGAGTAGGCGACGATCTTCGAGGCGTACAGCGCTCGTCGCACGTCCTCGATGAAACCGGCCTCGTCGGCGATCGCAATAGGCTGGGTGCCGCCCGGCAGTGCGGTGGCGGCTTGGCGTTGCGGCAGCTGCGAAGACAGGGCACGGGCGAAGGTCGCCTCGGCGATCCCGGTTACCGGAACCGCCAGATCAAGTGCGCTTTGCACCGTCCAGGTGCCTGTGCCCTTCATTCCGGCCTGATCGACCACCACGTCCACGAACGGGCGGCCAGTCTTGGCATCGACGTGCTGCAACACCTCGGCCGTGATCTCGACTAGGTAAGACTCCAGGTCGCCGGTATTCCAGTCTTGGAAGATCTGGCCGATGCGCTCTGGGGACGCGCCCAGCCCCGCTCGAAGCAAGGCGAAGGCCTCGCCGATCAGCTGCATGTCGGCGTATTCGATCCCGTTGTGCACCATCTTTACGAAGTGCCCGGCACCGTCCGGGCCGACATGGGTGCAGCAGGGGACGCCGTCGACCTTAGCCGAGATTGACTCCAGCAGCGGGCCGAGCGCTTCGTAGGATTCCGGTGAGCCGCCAGGCATGATCGCTGGCCCGGTCAAGGCACCCACCTCGCCGCCGGAAATACCGGTGCCTACGAAGTGCAGGCCATGTTCTCGCAGCGCGGCCTCGCGGCGGCGAGTGTCGGTGAACTTCGAGTTGCCGCCGTCGACGACGATGTCGCCGGGCTCCAGCAGCGGGATCAGCGAGTCGATGGCCGCATCAGTCCCGGCGCCAGCCTGCACCATTAGCACCACTCGCCGCGGCCGCTGCAACGAGGCGACGAAATCGGCCAACTCGTAGCACGCGACGAAGCTGCCGTCGGTGCCGTGCTGGTCGATCAAAGCTTGAGTTTTAGCTGCCGTCCGGTTGTAGACCGCGACGGTGTAGCCCCGGCTGGCAAAGTTGCGGGCCAGATTGGACCCCATGACGGCCATCCCGACCACGCCGACATCTGCGACTGCCTTCGACACGGTTACTCCTAGTGCTGCTCGGTGGCTTGCGGTGCTTCGTCGAGCCTAGTCCACAGCCAAACCAAGCGAGGGGGAGACCGTCATCTGGTCTGGGCGAAGCGCGGCACAGTAGCCGCCTGCCTGGCGGCGAGCTCTGGGTGTGCTGGTTGGCCTCAGGCGGGGGCACCTGGTGCCGGGGCCGCCTGGCAGCTGGCCAGCCACGCTTCGACGTCGTCGGGGTCCCGGGGCAGGGCCGCAGACAGGTTCTCGCAGCCGTCCGCAGTGATCAGCACATCGTCCTCGATCCGAATGCCGATGCCACGGTACTCTGCGGGAACCAGCAGATCGTCATGCTTGAAGTAAACACCCGGCTCGACTGTGATCACCATGCCTTGCGCCAGGGTGCCATGCCGGTACACCTCGCTGCGGGCCTGGGCGCAATCGTGGACATCCATGCCCAGATGGTGCGACGTGCCGTGCACCATCCAGCGACGGTGATACCCGCCGTCGGGGGCCAGCGACTCAGCTGCGGTACCGGGAAGCAGCCCCAGCTCTTCGAAGAAGTCAGCCAAAACCGCGATTGCCGCGTTGTGCACGTCAATGAACTTCGCGCCGGGACGGCAGGCCGCGATGCCAGCGCTCTGGGCGGCCAACACCGCCTGGTAGACCCGGCGCTGGGCCGGAGTGAAGCGGCCGCTTACCGGCAAGGTGCGGGTGATGTCGGCGGTGTACAGCGTGTCCAACTCGACCCCGGCGTCCAACAGGATCAGGTCGCCGTCGTGCAGGTCACCGTCGTTGCGGATCCAGTGCAGCGCGTTCGCGTGATCGCCGCTGGCGGAGATCGTGTCGTAGCCGACGGCGTTGCCCAGATGGCGGGCATGCAGCCCGAAGATGCCCTCTACCCAGCGTTCGCCGCGGCCTCGTGCCACGGCCACGGGCAGGTCATGGGCGACGGCCTCGAACCCCACCTTGGTGGCGGCGCAGGCCTCGCGCATCTGCTCGATCTCGAACTCGTCTTTGATCAGGCGGAACTCCGACAGCTGCTCGGCCAGCTTGGCGTCGGCCGCCTCATCGGCCCCGCCTCGCGCCTCGTCGACGAGCTGGGTCACCGCCGGGTCGGCGTCGCGCACCACCAGCAGTTGGTCACGTCCAGCCAAGAACTCGGGCAGGTCGCGCAGGTCGCGGCACTCGATGCCTACCCGGGCACCCATCTCTGCCAGGGAGTCGCGCCGCCCCACCCACATCTCACCGTAGCGGGCACTAGCGTAAAACTCCTCATCAGTGCGCGGCGCGCGCGGCCGATAGAACAGGATCGGCGCCGGGGCCAGTACCAGCACCGAATCCGGCTCGCGGTCGGTGCCCAACCCGGCGAGCCAGGCGAAAGCGGTGTGGGGGCGGAACCGGTAATCGGTGTCGTTTGACCGGACCTTGAGCGGGCCCGCAGGTACCACCAGCGTGGCACCAGGGAAGGCTGCGACGGCCGCCTCGCGCCGGGCCGGAGTCCACTTTGCTGCAGGCAGCGGTGGCGGCAGGGTGGCATCCTCAGCCCAACCGTCCACGATGAAGCGCTTGAAAGCCGCCGAATAGGGGTGGCGGCGATTGGCGGAGTTCTCTGGATCCGATTTCGACATGGCTTCATGGTAGGACCATTGCCGTGAAGAAGCCACGTGGCTGTTACAGTCCTATCCATGCATGCAGAACCCGCCGATCAACAACGGCTGCTCGACGTCGCCGATCTAGACACCCAATTGGCCAAGTTGCAGCACACCGCCAAGACGTTGCCGCAGCACGAGACATCAAACTAGCGGTGAACCGGGCCGAGGCCGATCTGCAGCCGGTGCGGGCGCGGCTGGAACGTGACCAAAAACGGGTGCAGGACGGGACTGTCACCGATGGCAAGATCCTGGCCGATCTGCTGGCCGAGATCGAGCGGCTGAAGAGTCGGATATCCGACCTTGAGGACGCCCAACTTGAGGTGATGGAACAGCTGGAGGAGGCTACCGCCGAGCTGGCGAGACTGACCGAGCGACAAGCCGAGGTGGATCGCGACCTGCGGCAGGCAGTCAGCGAGCGAGACGGTCGGGGAGCGGAATTGAAGGCCGAGGCAATGGAAGTGGCCGCTACCCGCAAGAAGCTGGCCGCGACGATCCCAACAGACCTGAGCGAACTCTATGAACGGCTGCGGGCCCACAGTGGGCTAGGTGCCGCCAAGCTGCATCGGGGGCGCTGCGGCGGTTGCCAGCTGGAACTCACGTTGGCCGACATGGATGCGATTCGCAAGGCGGCACCCGTCGAGATAGTTCGCTGCCCCGAGTGCGACCGCATCCTGGTGCGCACCAGCGATTCGGGACTGTAAATGACCAAACGAAACGTTGTCCTACCCGAGGTCCCCGACGAGATCTCGCACGGGCTGCAACGGCTCCAGCAACGACTGGAATTGCGCACCGAATTTCCCCCGGAGGTGCTGGCCCAGGCCGAGCGGCTCGCCGAGCAACCCCCTGACTTTGCCGATCACCTTGATCGCACCGACATCGAGTTCGTTACCATCGACCCGCCTGGCGCCGAGGATCTCGACCAGGCGTTGCACATCGAACGCGACGGGGACGGCTACCTCGTCCACTATGCGATAGCTGACGTAGCGGCCTGGGTGACTCCCGGCTCGCCAATCGACCGCGAAGCCCACCTGCGCGGCGAAACCATGTACGCGCCCAGCGCCCGCCTGCCGCTGCATCCCGGTGCGCTCAGCGAAGCTGCCGCTTCGCTGCAGGCCGACGGCCGCGCTAGGCCAGCGATGCTGTGGGCCCACCGCCTTGACCGCGACGGCAAGGTCATCGAGACGACGCTGCAGCGCGCCATGATCCGCAACCGGGCGAAGCTGGACTACGAATCCGTACAGGCCGACATCGATGCCGAGCGGGGGCCAGCGACCTTGGGGCTGCTGCGCGAGGTGGGCCAGTTGCGCCGTCAGCTGGAGATCGAACGGGAGGCATCAGCCTGAACCTGCCCGATCAGGAAATCGTGGCCGATGCCAGCGGCTGGCGGCCAGAGTTTCGCCAGCTCGCGCCTTGCGAGAACTGGAACGCCCAGATCTCGCTGCTGACCGGATTCGCCGCCGCCAAGCTCATGCTCGCTGCAGGCATCGGGGTGCTGCGGGTGCTGCCCCCGGCTGAGGACTGGGCGATTGGTCGGCTACGACGGGCCGCCCGAACCTTGGGCGTCGAGTGGCCGAAAGGGCAAAGCTATCCAGAGTTCGTTCGTGGCCTGTCGGCGAACGATCCCAAGCAGCTGGCTGTCTTGGTTAAGTGCACGGTGTTGTTTCGGGGAGCGGGTTACCTTAGCTTCACCGACGGGGCGCCCTCGGGAAACCTGGCGCACTCGGCGTTGGCCGCACCGTACGCCCACACCACCGCGCCGCTGCGGCGGCTCGTCGACCGCTACGTGCTTGAGGTTTGCCACAGCGTGGCTGGCGGCCTGCCGGTGCCCGGCTGGGTCAAGGAGGCATTGCCTGGGCTGCCCGAGGAGATGGCGGCATCGGCTCGGCGGGCAGGCGGGTACGAGCGGGGAGTGCTCGATCTGGCGGAGGCCTTAGTGCTGTCCAAGCGGGTGGGTGAGATCTTCGACGCCGTGCTGATCGATGTCCACCCCAAGACTGGCATCGGCACCTTCCAAATCGCCGAACCAGCCATCGAGGCGCAAATCAAGGCCGAGCGGCGCAACCTTGGCAAGCAGATTCGCGTGCGGTTGGACGCCGTCGACCTTGATTCAGCCGAGCTGCGGTTTAGCTACCCGAACTAGCTGACTCGTCGTGCCCCATTGGTGCTGGAGCCGGAGGTTTCTGGGCGGCACGGCGCTTTGCCCGCGACTTCAACCAGATGCGAATCGGAATGAAGATCAACAGGGCTACAACCAAGACCGGCAGCAGTGCGCCCAGGGCAACCAGGATCGCCGTGGTGGTAGCGAGCATCGCACGCCAAGCGCCGGTTATGCCCTGCACGAACGGATTGTCGTAGTTCGGTGCAATCTGGCTGGGGCTGACGAACTCGACGACGATGTGCGACTGCGCGACCCTTTCTTGCAGCGACTTTTGAATAGCCAACATCGCCTCAAGGTCACTTTGCCGGCTGGTCAGTTCCATCTCGACGGCTGCGATGTCGCTTACCGAGCCGCTTTTATTCATGAGTTCCTGGAGCCGGGCAATCGACTGGCGCAAGGTCTTGATCCGCGACTCAACGTCGACGACCTGCGTGGTGACGTCGTCGGCGGTGACAGTCTTGGCCCGCAGCTCACCAAGTTCGCTGATCTTGTCCATCGCCTCTTCGAAGCGGTCGGCAGGTACCGACACCTCCAAGGTGGCGGAAGCTGAGTCTTCATAGAAGGTCTGATACTCGTTGAGGATCATCCCATCTAGGTTGCTAACTAGCTCTCGCAACTCTTTGCTCGCGGCCAGATTCTCTTCAACGGCCAGAGTAACGCTGCCGCTACGGGCGATCTGACGTTCGCCGAGGATAGGCGGGGTGTCAGCGGGCTGCTCTTGCTGGGCAGTTCCGGACTCCTGGTAGTCGCCTTGCACGGTCTCGTCCTTGGGCATGACTTCGGGCGCACCAGCCTCGTCGAATTGTTCCTTTGAGCTACCATGTTCTTGTTCTTGCCAGGAAGAGTTTGCTGGCGCGGAACATGAGGCTATTGACAACGGCAGCAACAGTGCTGCAATGATCGGGATCAGGTTAAGCTTCATACTCTCATTAACGCTTATCGGGCTGGAGTAGTTGACCCGCCCCCGCCTTTGTTGTCGATTCGTTATCTGTGTTGGCGGTAGACTGCTGGCGAGACGAGTCGGCCAGATGATCGCGGCGCACCGCGTCGAGGAAAGTCCGGACTCCACAGAGCAAGGTGGTGGGTAACGCCCACCCGGGGTGACCCGCGGGACAGTGCCACAGAAAACAAACCGCCCGGCTGCGGCCGGGTAAGGGTGAAACGGTGGTGTAAGAGACCACCAGCGCATCGGGTGACCGGTGCGGCTAGGTAAACCCCACCTGGAGCAAGGCCAAGAAGACCGGCTTCGCTGGTCGCGGATGCCGTTCGAGCGCTGCTCGCGCGAGGCATCCGGGTAGGCTGCCCGAGCGCGTCGGCAACGGCGCGCCTAGATGGATGATCATCCTTCGACAGAATCCGGCTTACCGGCCGGCTCGTCTCCTTTTCGCAGTTACCTGGGTTGCCGGTTACCCTGCCGCTGACGGCCGAAGCCGACTAGTCGCCAGGCAGGGTCAGGATCTCGGCCCCAGTTTTAGTGACGACCAGGGAATGCTCAAACTGGGCGACCCAGGAGTGATCGTTGGTGACGACGGTCCAGTCGTCGTCCCAGACGTGGCTGTCGGCCGATCCCAACGCCAGCATCGGCTCGATGGTGAACGTCATGCCCTCTTCGATCCTGGTGCTGAGTCGTGGCTCGTCGTAGTGCAGCACCACCAGGCCTGAGTGGAAGGAGGTGTGCACACCATGGCCGGTGTAGTCACGAACCACGCCGTAGCCAAATCGCTTGGCATAGGCCTCGATCACGCGGCCGATCACCGAGATCGGGCGCCCGGGCTTGACCGCCTTAATGCCACGATTCATGGCCTCTTCAGTGCGCTCGGTCAGCAGCCGGGCCTCCTCGCTTACGTTCCCGCAAAAGTAGGTGGCGCAGGTGTCGCCGTGCACGCCGTCGAGGTAGGCGGTCACGTCGATCTTGACGATGTCGCCGTCCTCCAACGGCCGCAGATCGGGAATGCCGTGGCAGACCACTTCATTGACCGACGTGCAACAGGATTTGGGGAAGTGCTTGCCGCCGCCAGGCTCAGGGTAGCCCAGGGTCGCCGGGTAGGCGCCGTGGTCCAGCAGGTATTCGTGGGCGATCCGATCCAGTTCGTCGGTGGTCACGCCGGGAGCTACGGCCCGGCCAGCTTCACGCAACGCCTCGGCCGCAATCCGGCCAGCCACTCGCATGCGCTCAATGACATCGCTTGATTGGACGTGTGACCCGGTGTGGCGCGCCTCGCGAGACTGCCAGGCGTACTCGGGGCGAACAATGTCCTTGGGGACAGGTAACTGTGGGCTCAACCGATGCGGTCTGATAGCTGGCATGACTGCCAGGCTAGCAGCGGCTTACGGCTAGCCCAGCATCAGGTCGTTGAGTGCTTTGGACAGGGCTTGGTAGCTAGCCGGATCCGAGGCAGGCGAGGTGGCCAACGCTACGTGAACGACCTGCTCATTGTCGACGGTTCGCACAGCCGTCACAATTTGGATGTGTTCTTCGGGCACGGACATGCCCGGCAGGGTAGCCAGCAGATCCATCCGGAACACTTTCTCTACGGGATAGTTTCTGACGTCCTTCACGGTGGCGGTTGACCCCTTGGCGTAGGGCCCTTCGGAGCCCAGCAGGCATTCAACGACTCGCACAGCGGCAGTCTCGGCGGTGTAGGTGTCATCTGCCGATTTATCCAGGGTTCCCACCGTGGCAGAGGCGTACCAAATGGCACCGTCGGGAAATTCGTACTGTCGATCCAAGCTGTTGGTGTCACGCAGCACTGGCGGCAGGAACGGAATGGGAGAGAACCCATCAACCTTGGGGATGCTCAGCCCAGCCTTCGACCGAAGTCGGCCGTCCTCATCTAACTCGCCGATCGCTTCCGAGTCGTTGATGGCGCAAGACACGCCTCGCAATACGTTCCCAATCTGAACCAGTTCGCCGCGGTCGAGCGGAGTCGAACTGCCAAGCTTCTTCGTATCGGGTGGTGCCGCGGGAGTCGTCGTTGGGGTGGCGGCTGTGGTCGGGCTGGAAGGTGTAGCGCTAGCCGCAGATGGTTCCGTAGGCAGCGGAACCTGCTGATTTGCGGTCAGGTTCGCCGACGAAGGATCGGCCGAGGTGGCGACGGCTGCGGTATCTGGTTGGCCTGAAAACAGGAAGTAAGAACCTGTCGCGACGAGACCGATGAAAAGCAGCGCCACGAGCGCTACCGGCCATAGCTTGCCTCGGCGAGACTGGCTTTGGGTAGGCGCCGGCACGTCGTATGGCATGGAACCAGCAGCAGCACCAAGCATGGGGGGGGCTTCGCTAGGGGGTTGCGGCTCAAATTCTTGGGAAATCGCGGCTGCCGGAACGGGCTCTTGGGTAGCTTCCGGGGTGGCGTCGGACTCATTTGCCCAGTTTGACCGGTATTGATCGGTCCAGGACACGCCGTTCCAATAACGTTCCCCCGTACCGGTTAAATTCGGATACCATCCCGGTTTACTCACAGGTGCATGTTATCGAATGTTCCCGAAAAGGTGCTAGTCCACGTGTAACGAGTCGAAAGCGCGGGCTGCTTCTGCCAGGTTTTTGGTGTCGTCTATGGTGGCAGCAGTGGTGAAGACCGACAGCTTGCCGGGAACCCCGATATCCAGCACCACAACGTCGACGACATCGCCTCGGATGCCGGGGCGATCAGATACGTAGACGTTCGCGGTGCTTCGCCAACCGGCATGGCCGTCGATTTCGATTGCTTGGTTGCGAATATATTCGCGGCCGGAATAGCCGAGATAATACGACGAGGTCGCCAAGCAACTAATCATTGATTCAGCCGCCATTCTGGGGGCAGTGAAACCTTCATCGGTATGGAGTTCGCCCACAACGAGATCACTCATCCAGCCAGGCTCGATCTGCCGGGATTGTGAATTCAAGTCGTATACCCAAGGCATCGGCATGTCGCCCATATTCCAAGAATCAGTTGGCAATGCAGCAAAAGATAAACCGCCGCCGTGAACCCGGCCATCGGATGATATTTGCGACCGAGATTCAGTGCTGGAATTTGGGCAGTCGATCAGTTCACCCTCATCTAACTGATCGATGGGGGAGGGCGGCTCGCTTGGGTTCTCGTCCCACTGCGGCCCAGTGGGTCTCGCACTGTTGGTGTCGACAGGCAGTGGCGCGGTGATGCTGGTTGCTGGCCCCATTAGCAAAAACATGGCCACCAATACGGCCACGGTGGCAATGACTGCCACCAGCCATGCCCACGATCTCTTGGGAGTTTTCTCGGCGGGTTCCTCGTCGCGCCACCTGGTGCCATCCCAGTAGCGATATTTGCCGGGATTGGTGGGATCGGGATACCAGCCGGGCGCGGACATGCTTCCAGTGTAGAAGCTTCTAACGGCGACGCAACGCCAACCGAGTGGCTGCCACGTGCGCTAGCCGTTGCACTTCATCGAGTGGCGATTTTCGGCTAGCGACACGAAGTGCTCGGGCGTTCTTGTCGCTGGTGTCCGGGCTAAAAGACAAATGCGATCAAGAGCACCAAGATGAGGGTGAGCAGCTGTAGGGCGAGAATTGCCCAAAGCAGCATCCCCTTGGCGGCGCCCTGGTTGGCCGTGTCCTGGCCGCTGTCAGCAGGTTGTGATGCGTGCTGGGGCTCTTGAACCGTTTCGCTGGGCTTAGTGGCGGAGGCAACTTCGCTTGCCTCGGGTTCTTGCTGTGCCTCAGTTGACGGTGATTTCGGGGTCAACTCAGCCACCGAAACCTCAGGGGGAACCGATTCTTCCTGTGCGTTCGCTAAACACCTTTGATAAGGCCTTTGGTTATCCCAATGCGTAGGAGTTCCGCATCTGCCGCCATCTGGGCAATCTACTAGCTCAGCCATCTCCGGTTCCTTCCTATAGCCACGCCGATCCTACTCGGCAACCAGGCTCCGTGTGTTTGCTGTTTCAGTATTGACCGCTTCTGATTACTGGGGAGGGATCGCAAAACAGCTGTAACACCGGGTTTGCCCGTCGCTAATGCGGTTGCCTCGTTGGCTGAGTTCAGGGCTCAAGTTGCGTCTGCTGGCTAGCAACAGTTCCAGGGGTGGCGCTGACGCAACCTCGACGAAGGCAGATGCTTCGCAAAGCCTGGTGTTAGCGGCGGCGCAACGACTCTAGGGCTGTTGCCACCTGGGCCAGGCGACGTTCATCGTCGATCGGTGCTTCGGTGTGGAAAACCGTCAGGTGTCCCGGGGTTCCCTCCGCCAAGACCACAACCACCACCTGGTCGCCGACCACTGGCTCACCATTGATGTTCCAGAAGTTTTCGCGAACCAGCCAGCCAGTGGTGCCATCCGAGGTAGTGAATGGTTCCTCAGTGAGTCGTTCCCGGTGATCCAACGTGTGATAGAAGTACGACGATGCCAGGCACTGGAACACCTGGTTGGTGGCGGTGGCTGGGTTCGAGTCGAAAGCATCGGTGGGAAGTTGGCCGATGGCGGTGATAGCCACCCATGAGCTGGTGACAGAGTCGAACTGGCCAGAGCGGTCATCGCTGAAATCGAGCGAGTAGCCGCCGCCTTCGATCCAGCCGGGAACTCCCTGATACTCGAATGGTCCCGACTGGAACCAACCGTTAACCGGGCCCCGATCGGCCGATTCGCTCAGGGGACAGGCAACCGGACGGCCATCGGTGTCTGTCTCGGGTGGCGGCGAAGTGATTGGTCGTTCCTGCCATTGTTGCCCAGTTGGTTTTGCCGAGGAGGTGTCTTCCACGGCCGGAACGGTGCCAGTGCTGTTGCCCGAGGTAAAGATTACGAGGATCAAGAACAGCGAGATGAACGCGAGCCCCATCATCATGTAGACCCAGGCGCTGTTGCCTCGGCGGGGCGGCGGCTGCGGCGTACCATTCTCCCAGGTGTCGCCTTGCCAGCGGCGAGGCCGCTCCGGGCGGAAAACGTCGGCTCGATTGGTCTCGTTCTTGTAGTTGGTCCAAGCGGCACCGTCCCAATAGCGGGGTGGGCCGCCCCTGGGATCTGGGTACCAACCTGGTTTTGCCATATGCCTAGTCTGGCGTATCCGAGCCGGTTATCGATAGTAACTCGGCGGGCCCCTCGTTGTCTGGTGGTGTTTCAGGGCACACTTGGGTCATGGATAGGCAAGCGGAATACGTGCTGCGGGTGATGCAAGAACGCGGCGTCCAATTCGTGCGGCTCTGGTTTACCGATGTCT